>CAKPJE010000087.1 GCA_934162555.1 uncultured Bacilli bacterium
GTCCATAATAACAAGAACTGCAATTACAATCATAAACAAATTCATTTGTGTTTGACATCATGTGTGTTGTGGTGCATGGGACGTGCCCAGGACAAGCTGATCCGCCACCACCATGTGGTTTTTTGTTACCACCAGAGCTATTACCTTTATTGCCACTAGATCCATTACCTTTATTTCCGCTTGATCCACTAGATCCGCCTGATGGATTACTTGGTTCAGGATCTGGGGTATAATCTTCACACCAGTCACATCCGTATTTACATGTATTTTCACCTGTTACGCATTGTCCCCAACCACATGCTTCTGTTGCGCAAGCTTTATACTTAGAACAAGTGCTTGTATAATCTGTTTTTTTAACTTTAACACTACAAATGTTTTTATTTCCTGCTTTATCATATATATTTTCATTTTTAGTGCTTTTTAAATTCTTAAATATTATTTTTTCTTTTTCAGGTCCACTAAAGCCTGTATCTTTTATTGTCATATAACCACTAATACCTGATGCTCCAATTTCTTCTATAGTTATTTCACATGTTGGTGCTTCTTTATCTATTTTTATTATCATACTACAGATTATATCGGTTTTACTGCCATCTTTTTTAGTTACAAATCCACATATATATTTTCCATTAGTGTTTTCATTTAATGAGATACTAGTACTTTCTATATTACTAATTGTTTCAGTGTTATCTGGTGTAGTATTTGTATTTTCTGTTATCCAGTATGTAAGATTTTCAAAGTATTCAGTTGATACTAATGGTTTAACTAGAATTTCTACATCATCTACAAACCAACCGTTATTTTTTAAAGTTCCTTTATTTATTGTATAAGATATGTTTTTATCATCTTTTAATATGTTATCTATAACTATATCTTTTTTTGTTTCATTCAATGCGGCATCTCTTACAACTATGTTTAGGGTTTTATTTTTATCAATTGTTATTGAGTTATCTGTTTGCCATGTAGTTCCTCCATCAAATGAGTATGCACCTCTTGGATGTAGTCCACTTTCATTGTCATGGGCAACTACTGATATAATTAAACTGCTTGATGTTTTTTTGTCTGGTAAACCTAATATTTCATCTATTTCAGGTTTTATTTTATCTTCTACAATGATTGTTTGAGTTTTAGAAGCGCTATTACCGTGTTCATCTACTGCTTTATAGACAACGTAATAACTTCCTGGTAATTTTAAGTTTACGTTTGAGGAAACTGTTAATGTATATTTAGCATTATCGGTTACTTCTACTTCAAATGGATAAAATACTTCATTTTTTGATGCTGTTATTTTTATTGTTCCTTCACCAATTTCATTACTTTGTTTTAGATTATTGTTTTCATCATAAAATTCTTGTTCATTTTTGTATTTAATGACTGGATTAGTTGTGTCTATTACATATACATATTTACTATAGCTTTTAGAGTTTGATATGTATTCTATAAAGTATGTTCCAATTGTTGATGTATCCACTTTTTCTACTTTACTGTTACCTTTATATATATTAACTGTGTATGAATCATCATATTCTGGGTTATATTCACTTCCTAGTTCCACATATTCAATGCTTATTTTATAGTCCTTAGTACATGCTTGCATGTTATCACTGCCGTACTCAAATTTATATTCATTTCCTTCTATTCCTTTGGTAACAAATATTTTTGAGTCATCAGGAAAATATGCTCCTGTTTTAGGATCTCTTAATTTTTCATCTTCAAATCCTTCTTGTTTTAATTGACATAGTGTTACTATTATTTTGTCATTTTCATTTAATAAATTATTTTTGTTTATGTATTTTTCTGCACTTGCTTTTATATTGTTTACTTGAATGTTATGCATTGCTTCTTTCCTATTTTGTATTGTTTTGTTAATACTAGGAAATGTAAAGATGGTTATTAATGATAATAATACTATTACTACTATTAGTTCTACTAATGTAAATCCTTTTTTCATTTTCTCACCTACTATATTAATTATATAATTTTAGTTAAAATAAGTAAATAGTAATTTTTAGTTTATCATGTATTATCTGAGTGACTATGATAATATGTGATATTAGAAAAAAAGAAACCTTGAATTTATGAGATTTCTTTTAAAATTTCCTAATAATATTAATTTTCTAATAAGGTATAGGGATCATTTTCTGTTCCAGAGCCACTTTGAAATTGAATGTTTGCTTTTAGATTAATTACTGGACGGACGCCGCGCCACGCAGCTGGGTAATTGAGGTTCAGATCGCCGGTAGAATAGACAGTCCAGACATTCGAGTAAGCGCAATTCGAGTGCCAGCTCGACGGCGATAGTGTCCAGGTATAGGTACTATTATTTAAGTAATATTTTGAATTCATTGTGTTATATAATCCGCCAGCAAGTACTGCTTCATCTGTTGTCATTAAGCCAACTGGATAATTTAAGGTATTATTACCATAACCACTTGTTCCTTTTATACTACTTAAACTATTCACTTTTAATGTAAACTTATCATTCTCATTTTGACAGATTAATGTTGGTTCATGAGAAGTTAGCATTCTATAATATGGATTGTATAGAGTTGTCTTATTTAAGCCAAAACCATCTCCATTTCCCCAAGTTGTATCTTTATTTAAACTCCTATCATTACAAAATATTTGATTTTGGATATAGCTTTCTAAATTTTTATCGTATATATTTGTCTTATACCAATTATCTACTAAGGTTTTTATAGTTGAATCTTTAACATTTTTAACTGCTGATTCATAACTTGGAGAGAACAAACCATGATATTGAACTAATGCTCTATTATTATAGGCAATATATTCGGTTACTCCATTTGTAGTTTTAGAGTAAGCAGGTACTCCTTTTATTTCACTTACTATTGGACAAGTTACTTTATTATTTGAAAGTGTGCCATAACTAAAACATGTATATTTATATTCACTTGTATATTTCCAATTGTTGGTATTTGAACTACTATCTGTTTTATCGTAATTATTGTATAATTCTAACCAAGTTGCATACATACAATCAGTTCCAACATTACATGTTAGTGTACATGATTTTGTTGTTGTATCACACATTGGTGCATTTTTTGAAAAATAATACTTCGTTCCTGGATTCATATTGGTAAATATATTATAACCACTTACTTTAGTTGGATTAGTGTTTGGGTATGATGATACTACCATGTCATCATCATTATACATATAACCTACATATGTCGCACCATGCCGCTTGGTATTAAACTGACTATTTCCAATTGCTGTTCCACTTCCTTTATGATTATCTTTAGTTCCTGAATAAATTAATCGGATACTTCCATCGCCATTTATTCTTAGGACGCGCCAGTAAAAACCTCCAAAACTTACCCAATTATTATTTACTTCGCCTCTAAAATAATAACTCTTAGTATTGTTTTCATCTTCGATTGAATACAAACCTGCTTTTGATGAATAATCTTCATTTAAACTAAAAGTATACTTATCATAATCGATTATAACAATTTTGTTATTAACTTCTTCATAAGCATATATTTTATAGACTGTTGAACAAACACCCGAATCCCAAGTATAAAGGCAAGTATAGCCATTATTATTTTTTATTTCTTCTATAGTACCTACTTTTCTATCTGTTAGAGTTCTTGCTCCTGTTACACTACTAAAAGTTATTGATGTTCCATAGTAATACATTACACTTGAACTGTTATTTGTATTATAGTTTTTATCTGTTATATGATAGTTATTATTTTCTGTATATGTTAAATAAGGTTCAACTTTGGTAAAATCTGCTTTCTTACTTTCTATATTATTTCTTGCATTTTCTAAACTTCTATCTTTTCTAAAATTAGGATAATCAGTTGCAATTAAACATTCTCCTAAATTAGTTATTTCACTATATCTTAAACAAAATGATGTTAGATTAGTTATTGTTACATTATCTATTATATTATGTAATTTTAAGATTCCATTTTCATATGTATAATGGGTATCTAATGATAAATCATTATTACCTTGTTTTAAACTTAATGATGTATAATTGTATTTACTTAAATCAATACTTAATTCTTCATCTTTATCTATAACACTAGGATATACTACTGAATTATCAAAGCCTATATAATTTATAGCATATTCTGTATTCTTTGCTTGTTTTCCATTTATATCTAAACCTATACTAAATGTTTTACCTTGATAATCTATATCATGTATATTATCATTTCCACTATCATATGGCCATTCCCAGTATATGGTATATTCTTTTTCTTCTTCTAAATCTAGTATACCATTTAAATTTAAATCAGTTATATCTATTTTATCTATCTTTTCACTATCTAAATAAAACTTCATATTTACTGGTATATCATTACCTTTTAAATTAATATCATACCTTAATTTTACTTCTGATCCTTTACTACTTACTTTAATTACAAAATCTCCATAATCTCCAGGTACAATTACTTCCCCTATTCCATTATGTACTTTTGCTGTATCATAAAGGTTTATATCACTAAAAGTAGTTTCATTACTATTTATTATTTTATAGACATTAAATGCAAACTTTAAACTGGTTCCTTTTAATGTACCATTTATATTACTTGCATAATATGATAATGTACCAGCTACAACAATCAAAAAAGTTAATACAATTAAACCAATATAATTTTTCTTACTCATATATTCCTCCACCATTAAAAGGACTAGCACTTATTACTACTCCTATATAATTATCAACAAAATTATTATTTTTTTTATTTTTTAGTAATACATGTATGTATGTATTAGTGCTTTCATGTTATCAACATTCTTTCTATTTTTT
>CAKPJE010000088.1 GCA_934162555.1 uncultured Bacilli bacterium
ACTAAAGAGGTGTATGAAACAGATTGTGGAATTACAACACCAAAATGTAAATTAGAAAATGGTAAATACTATGATAATAAAGGCAATGTTGTTACCAAAGAAGCATATGATGAAGCTTGTGGTAATCCAGATACTGGAATTAATACAACATTTGTAATAGTAATTGCTGGAGTTTTATTTGTAATTGGCTGCAGTGCATTCTTTAAAAAAGGTAAAAGATATTATTAAGTAGAACTTAGGTTCTGCTTTTTTTTATAAAAAAAAACTAATCAAAGCAAATCAATTAGTTCATAAACATTATCGAATTCTTTTAAAGCATATTTTTTTATTTCATCGGTAGCATTTTTCATAGCATAGCCCTTAAAATTTTTTATCATTTCTAGATCACTTGCATCATCACCGATTGTATAAATGTTTTCTTTTTTTATATTTTCTAACTTTGCTATTTTCTTAGTAGCAATTCCTTTATTTGCATCTTTAGAAACGATTTCAATTCCTTTTCCTTTAGATATCAAATATGCTACTACATATTTACCATATTTGTTAGTAATTTTATTATATATTTGTTTAGCTTTTTCTTCATTTTTATATTTTACATGAATTTTTGTTAGGTTATCATTTTCAAGTGTTAATCTACTTTCTAAACCACTGCATGTAAATATTTCAGTAGAGTACTTAATATCTAAATCATTAATTATTTGGTTTTTGATATTATTGTTTATTGGTGTGTTATAAATGATTTTGTTGTTTTTTATTATACTCGCACCATGATTTATAACTAAATAGTTGTATTTGATATCATAAATTTCTTCTTTCTTTTTAAAGTCTAGATAAGATCTACCAGTATTTATTACAAATATATTAGTTTTCATAAATTGATTAACTTTTTCAATATTAATTTTTATATTTTCTTCATCAGTATAGAATGTTTTATCATAGTCAGATACTAAAATTTTCACATTATCATCCTCAATATTATTTTAGCACATTTCCCGAAAATAGTAAGCAAAATTATTGAAAAAGGATAATAAATATAGTAAAATTATTATAGTAGGGAAAGGTAAATAAAAGTAGATGAGAAAAAAGTTTTTAATTTTATCAATAGTGTTTTTATTGTTTTTAACACTAAGTTATACTTATTCGGCTTTTAATAGTGTAATAGTAGGTAATATAAGTGGCAATATAAAAGATTGGGTTTTTAAAGTTAATATTGATAATAGTACAACCTATAATGATAGTTATAAATTACATTTGAGTGGAACTAGTGGTTCTTTTAATGTAAATATTAATACAGTAGGTGGAGCTAAGGGAGCAGATTATAGTATTGAATTAATAGGGGATAGTTCTATAAAATATTATACTGATAGTGGTTATACTAACTTAATTAGTAATAATATATATAAGGGTAGTATTAATAGTAATTCAAATAATAGTGTAACAATATATTATAAGTCAAGTAGTAATATAAATAGTGATATATTAATAAAAACTAAAGGTAATATAATGGAAATTGCTATGATGAAGAATGGGTATAGTGGAACAGAATTTTGGAGTGATACTTATAAATCATATATAAGAACCATTGAATTCGGAAATGATTTAAGTATTTTACCAAGTAGTTGCACTGAAGCAAATTTATGTTGGGATATATCCAATGATGCTAGTCAAAATAAAAAAGTATATGGCTATTTAAAAGATAGTGGTTATAAAGATAGTACAGATAGTACAAAAAAATTATACAATTTATATATAGTGAGTGAAGCAACGAAAATTGCGCCACTTATCTGTTATGGAATGTTTCAGGAATTTAAAAATTTAATTCAAATTAACTTTAATAATATTTTTTATACAGATGAAGTAGAAAATATGTTTATAATGTTTAGTGCCTGCTCATCCTTAACAAGTTTAGATTTGAGTAATTTTAGCGTGAAAAATTCAGAAACTATCGGGGGAATGTTTGCTGGTTGTTCATCCTTGACAACCTTGGATTTAAGCAATTTTGATGCACCTAATTTGTGGAATATGCAAAATATGTTTGAAGGCTGTACATCACTAACAAGTATAAATTTTAATGGCTTTAATACGTCCAATGTAGAATTGATGGACCAGATGTTTGATGGTTGTTCATCATTAACAAGCTTAGATTTAAGTAGTTTTAATACCTCGAGTGTAACAAATATGAAGAGAATGTTTTATGGTTGTTCATCCTTAACAAGTTTGGATTTAAGTAGTTTTAATACATCAAAAGTAACAAATATGGGTAGTATGTTTTACAATTGTTCAAAACTTACAACAACGATTAACATAGTTAGTACTAGTATAAATTATTATTCTTCTATGTTTTCTAATGCAGCAACTGCTTCAGGAGCAAAAATAACAGTTAATTATACATCAGCTACAAGTTCTTTAGTGACTAGTATGATTGCAACAAAATCATCTAGCAGTAATGTCGTAAAAGGCAGTATAATTTCTGAATAACTATAAGTGGCAATGAATTTTTAATACCAAGAAGTAATGTTACGATAACGGATATTGTAACAATATCATGTAAAACAATTGAGACCATCCATAATCCTTATCCAAATTCACAAAATATATCAAAATAGTATTTACAAGTAATAGTAGTAATAACTATTATGGCTTGAAAGCAATAATAATACCTAATTATTAAAAAACAAAAGGAATTTGTCTTAGATAAATTCCTTTTATAAACAAAAATTGTACTAATCTACAATAGATTAAGTGCTAAATAGTTCAAATATTAATAAAAAAATACAGTGACATTTACAGTGACAAATACAAAATATAAAAAAGCAATACCTTGAAATTATAACACAAGAAAAATATAATTAAGTAACAATCGGATTAGTTAAAAAATAACTAGTCTTTTTCTTTAACAAAAAAACTAACTATTTCTAGTTAGCTTTTATTACACTCAGAAATTAATTCCGAGTTTCTTATCAATATGGTGCGGGTGAAGGGACTTGAACCCCCATGGATATACCACTAGATCCTAAGTCTAGCGCGTCTGCCAATTTCGCCACACCCGCAAGTGGTGGACCCTATAGGACTCGAACCTATGACCGCTCGGTTATGAGCCGAATGCTCTAACCAACTGAGCTAAGGGTCCAACATGTATTTAATAATACCATATATTTTTTTATTATGCAATACTTTTATTGAAATTTATTAAAATTTATAGTATACTTTATTGGAAGGAGAAAAACTATGAATATATATAACACACTAACAAGAAAAATAGAAAAATTTATTCCTAATGATAAAATCGTAAAAATGTATACATGTGGTCCAACCGTATATCACTTTGCCCACATTGGTAATTTAAGAACATATATAATGGAAGATATACTAGAAAAGACATTATTATACAATAATTATAAAGTAGATAGAGTAATGAATATAACCGATGTAGGCCACTTATCAAGTGATTCCGATAGCGGTGATGATAAAATGGTAAAAGGTGCCATTAGAGAACACAAAACCGTATTAGAAATAGCTGATTTTTATACAGAAAAATTTAAAGAAGATACAAATAAATTAAACATTAAATGGCCAGAAAAAGTAATAAAAGCAACATCTTGTATAGATGAATATATAAAAATAATAACAAAACTATTAGATAAAGGATATGCCTACATATCAAACGGTAATGTATATTTTGACGTTACAAAATTAGATGACTACTATAAACTAACTAACCATCAAATAAATGAAATGGTAGTAGGAGCAAGAGAAAATGTTTCCGAAGACTCATCAAAACATAATCAAGCAGATTTCGTATTATGGTTTACAAAATCAAAATTTACAGATCAAGAATTAAAATGGGAAAGCCCATGGGGATTAGGCTATCCAGGCTGGCACATAGAATGTACAGGAATTAGCATCAAATATTTAGGCGAATATCTAGATATCCACTGTGGAGGTGTAGATAATATATTTCCACATCATACAAATGAAATTGCCCAATCAGAAAGCTATTTAGGCCATAAATGGTGCAATTACTGGTTTCACTCAGAACACTTAAATGATAAAAATGGCAAAATGAGTAAATCAAACGGTGAATTCTTAACCCTATCACTACTAGAACAAAAAGGTTATAACCCACTTGCATATAGATTAATGTGTTTGCAATCACACTATAGAAAACAACTAGAATTCACATATGAAGCCTTAGATGGAGCATCTAGCACATATGATAAAATAAAAAGTAAAATAAAATCAATAACTAATGATAACATAATAAATGAAGAAGACTTTAATAAATACAATACCTTATTCATAAATGCTTTAAACGATGACCTAAACACATCAAGTGCAATTACAATAATGTTTGATACCCTAAAAGCAGACATTAATAGTGGAACAAAACTAAAATTATTAGAATCATATGATAAAGTATTAGGGCTAGATTTATTAAAAGAAAACAAAAAAGAAATTGATGAAGACTTAGAAAAATATATATTATCAAAAATAGAAGAAAGAAATAATGCCAAAAAAAATAAAGACTTTACTCTAGCGGATAATATCAGAAATGAACTACTAGAAAAAGGAATAATTTTAAAAGATACAAGAGAAGGAACAATATACGAGGTATAAAAATACCTCTTTTATTTTGACAGAAAACATAATTTATTGTAGAATAAGTGCAACTAAGGGGGAATCAAAATGGTTAGTAAAAAAGAACTTGAATATGTAAACCAGTATGCTAGATTAGTACCATTTCCAGGTGTAAATTATGCATACGACGCAATTGAAACACT
>CAKPJE010000089.1 GCA_934162555.1 uncultured Bacilli bacterium
GGTGATGGAAGTATAAGACTAATTTATTCAGGAACAAAAGATAATCATACAGGTACTGGAACATATATAAAAACAAGTCAATTTAATAATAGACATTTAGGATCTACTTATGTAGGTTATATGTATAATGATGATGAATTAGAATATGCATCATACCCAAATACTAGTCCAACTAAGTTAAGTGGGTATAATACATATACAAATGTGAATGCAGGAACTAAATATTATTTTTCCAAGAATGCCCCAACTTGTGATAGTACAACTAAAACTTGTACAATAACTTGTAATGTTGGAACTGATTGTGTATATGTAACCTGGCCAGAACTATATGAAAATTATGATAAAACAGATAGTAGTTCAACCACATCTATTTGGAAGTATACTAGTGATTATAAATATACGTGCTTTAATTATGCTAGTTTTTCAAATAACCAAGTAACTTGTCAAATAGCAAGTGAAATAAAAGGTGTGCCAGCATACTCGAAAACAACAAATGGAGTAATATCATATATACCATATACTAGTAGAGCAGTAGTCCAATACCATGGATTATTTTCTAAAAGTTATGAAAGTGCAACATCAAATACAACTGATTCAGCAATGAAAACAACACTTGATAGTTGGTATAAAACTAATATATATGATAAAAACTTAGAAAGTTATCTTGTAAATCAAACATTTTGTAATGATCGAAGTATAAGTCAAAAATCCTGGAGTATAGGAGATGGCTATACATTAAATAAAACAACTTACTATGATCCTTATTACAGAATGATAACATCACACGAACCAACTTTGATATGTAAGAATAATAATGATAAGTTTACACTTAAAACAAATGCTTTAAGTAACATAAAAGGAACGAGTGGTTATGGTAATAATGCTCTTAATTATCCGGTTGGTTTAATGACAGCCGATGAAGTAGTACTAGCTGGTGGAATGTATAATGTAATGAACTCAAAGTATTATTTATATAATGGGCATTATAATTGGACGTCCTCGCCGTCGAGCTTCTACACGTCTGGGGCGACTTCGAGTGTGTGGTATTTGTATCCATCTGGGGCTCTTGACGCTGCTAGCCCGACGTCGTGGCAAGGAGCTCGTCCTGTAATAAACTTAAATGCAAATGTAAAAATAACATCAGGATCAGGAACAGAAAATGATCCATATGAAATAAGTATAGGTTAAACTATACTTTTTATAATTCATAATAATTTTAAATAATTATTTTGTTTTATTATTTAAAAATATGTGGTATAATTAAGTTAATAATGGAGGTTACAACATGGCAAAAAGAAAAAAGAAAAAAGAAGAAAAAAAAGAAACAAGTTATAAAACAGAATTATATGGACTGTTTTTAGTATTATGTGCAATTATCGGAATAGGTGAATTCGGTATTATAGGAAAAGCAATAGTCGCATTCGCATCATTCCTAGCAGGAGCATATGGTAAAGTAGTACTTGCCTTAGTATTTATTGATGGAATGTATCGTATAATTAAACGAACTAAACCAAAATATTTTACATCCTCAAGATTATGGGGATTATACTTAATATTAATTGCAATACTTGTACTTGCTCATACAAGCTACCTAAAAGGTGGAACGGAAACTATCAAAGATGTATGGAATCATACATATACTAATTTTGTAACAGCTATTCAAAACATTAAAAAACCAGAATATAGTTATGTAGTAGGAGGAGGTATAATAGGTGGAATATTTACATCACTATTATTATCCTTATTCGATTATACAGGAGCATATGTTGTAAATGCTGTTTTATGTGTAACTGGTATAATAATCTTATTCAAAATAAATATAGCTTCATTATTTACAGGAATTGGTGTATTCTTTAAGAAAATATGGTCATTAAAAGATAGAAAGAAAGATAAAGCAGAAATAGAACAAGCTGAAGAAGAATATGAAAATGGTCCTAAAGTTGTTAAAACATTAGATGAAATAAAAGTAACTAAACAAGAAGAAGTCAAAGATACTAAACCATTAATTGAAAATATGGATACTAGTGGTTATATGTATCCACCAATAACATTGCTTAAAAAGAATCCCAAAACAAAGGATAATACAAATGATACTTATGCCAAATCTAATATTCCTGTTCTTGAACAAGTATTTAAAGATTTTGGAATTGAAGGTGCGAAAGTAATATCATTTCATTGTGGCCCAGCTGTAACACAATATGAACTAGAAATAAAATCAGGAACTAAAGTAAGTAGAATACTTGGATTAAATAAAGAAATTGCCCTTGCTATGGCTGCTAAAGATGTTCGTATTGAAGCACCAATACCAGGAAAGAAAACAGTTGGTGTTGAAGTACCAAATAAAAACTTAATGGGTGTTTTATTAAGAGAAGTATTGGAAAGTTACCCTAATAAAGATTCTAAATTATTAGTTGCTCTAGGAAGAGATATAATGGGTATGCCAAAAGTAACAGAAATAAATAAAATGCCACACTTATTAGTATCAGGTACTACTGGTTCTGGTAAATCAGTATGTATAAATAGTTTTATTATTTCAATCTTAATGCGAACAAAACCTGATGAAGTAAAATTAGTATTAGTCGATCCTAAAAAAGTTGAATTAAGTTGTTATAATGGTGTTCCTCATTTATTAACTCCTGTTGTAACTGATCCAAAAAAAGCTAATGTGGCACTTAAAAAGATTGTTACGGAAATGGAAAGAAGATATGATGAATTTGAAAGAACTGGTAATAAAAATATAGCTGGTTATAATGTGTATATTGAAAAGCAAAATAAAACATTACCAGAAGAAGAAAAATTACATAAAATGCCATTTATTGTAGTTATAATCGATGAACTTGCTGATTTAATGTTAGTTGCTGCTAAAGAGGTTGAAGACTCAATAATGCGAATAACACAAATGGCTCGTGCTGCTGGAATTCATTTAATTGTTGCAACGCAAAGACCATCAACAGATGTTATCACTGGTTTAATTAAAGCTAACATTCCTTCAAGAATTGCTTTTGCTGTATCAAGTGGTATTGATTCAAGAACAATACTTGATACAACTGGTGCTGAAAAATTACTTGGAAAAGGTGATATGTTATTTTTCCCAATAGGTGATAGTACACCAACTCGTGTTCAAGGTACATTTGTATCAGAAGATGAAATTGCTGCAGTTGTTGATCATGTAATAAGACAACAAAAAGCTCGATATGATGAAACTTTCTTAATGGATGATGAAGAAATGGGTGCGAAGTCAAGTTTTGATACATCCGATGATTATGATGAACCATTATATAATCAAATTGTTGAGTTTGTTGTCGAGCAAGGTAAAGCTAGTGCTTCTCTTTTACAGAGAAAATTTAGACTTGGTTATAATAGAGCTGCTAGAGCTATTGATATATTAGAAGAAAGGGGTATAATAGGTCCGAATAATGGATCAAAACCACGTGAAGTTTTAGTAAAACTTGGTTCAAAGGAGGAATAAATGTGAAAAAGGACTTATATATTATCTTATCAGTAATATATTTAGAAATAATATATCATGTTTTTACTTTCTATGATGCAAATATATTAGGTCCAATCTTATCATGTTTTGCAATCGGTTTTATACTTATATTTATTAAAAATTTATTCAGTAAAAAAATAAATAAAATAGTATTTTATATCTTATATTTTGTATTAATGTTTATATATGAATTACAATTTATATATTATAAAATGATGGGATATGTTTGTTCAGTTGCATCTCTTAAAATGGCAGGAGATGCAGCTACTGGATATGAAAATATAATAGGTTATGTTTTAAAAAATTGGTATGTTGTATTACTTTTATTGGTACCATTTGTAATATTATTAGTATTTAATAAAAAGATTAATTTTGAAAAAGAAATTAATTATAAAAAACTAATATATTCTTTTGGTTCTCATATTGTTTTTTTACTTTTTTTATTGATTGGAAAAAATAAAATTTATTCAAGTTATAATTTATATTATAATTTGCCTCAACCTTTGATAATGACTCAAAAATTAGGGGTTTTAACAGAAGTAAGATTAGATATTCAAAGAACCATATTTGGTTTAAATGAAAAAGTTTATCCTGGTAAGGAAATAAAATATGATGATAGTTATAATATTTTAGATATTGATTTTGATAAAACAACAAATAACAAAAAAATAGATGAATTAAATAAATATTTTAAATATAATAGTGCAACTAAAAAAAATGAATATACGGGTATTTATAAAAATAAAAATGTTATTTATATATTAGCTGAATCTTTATATCCAATTGCGATTGATAAAGAATTAACGCCTACATTATATAAAATGACTTATGAAGGTTTTAATTTTACTAATTACTATACACCTCTTTATTCAAAGAGTACAAGTGATGGAGAATATATGGCTGATTGGGGAATTTTACCAAAAGCTGATAATGAATCTAATTTAAAGAATTCAATGAACAATAGTAATCCTTATATGTTAGTTAGTATGTTTAATCAAAAAAATTATAATACATTTGCATATCATAATTATTATGGATTCTTTTATGACCGCAAAGATTATTTTAAAAATTTAGGTTTTAAAAATTATAAATTTTGTGAAGATGGAATTGTTAAAGATTGTAAAATGGGCGACTTTTTTCATGCTAGTGATGAAGAAATGTTTAAAAATACAATTGATGATTACATAAAAGAAGATAAATTTTTTGTTAATTATGTTACTTTAAGTGCTCATGGAG
>CAKPJE010000090.1 GCA_934162555.1 uncultured Bacilli bacterium
GTTAATTTTAGATAATCCAACTTTTAATATAGAACTACCAAATAAATCAAAGTGATTAGTTAAACTAACTAAAATAACTGTCCCAATTGCACCTACTAAATTGCCCAAATAAGAAGTAATAAGTAATTTTAAACTAGATTTTATTTTTATTTTCTTATTAATTAAAGGAATAATAACAAGACAATTACCAGTAAAAAGTTCAGTTTTAAATAAAACAACTAAAATTAAACCGATTGGAAATACTAAAGCACTTAATAATTTAGATATAGAATAGTTAGTAATGCTAGAACTAACAACAATTGATAACATTGATGCAATTGCAATAAAAAATCCTGCCATAATTCCTTTTATAAAAATAGCATTAATATTTTGATTAACTTTTTTAATCATACATTCTTCAAAATCATTCATTATATAACCTCCAATAACAATTTTACCACAAAACCAGTACTTAAATAAAGAAAAATATGATATACTTGAAGTGATATAAAAAAACTAGAATTTTAAGGAGAAACAAATATGAATCTAACTCAATTTTTAAATGTAAATTTAAATCTGTACAGAAGTTTTTATTATGTTGCAAAATATGGTGGTTTTTCAAAAGCAAGTGAATATGCTTTAATATCACAGCCATCCCTAAGCACAAACATCAAAAATCTTGAAGATTCACTTAACATGAAATTATTTTATAGAAATAGAAACCATAAAAATTTTGTTTTAACAGCAGAAGGAAAAGAATTATTTGAAAAATTAGAAGAAATTATAAATATTTTTAGTAGTGCTAAACCCAAAGAAGAGTTAAACATCGGTTGCACTCGTGTTATAGCAGATAATTATTTAAATGATGCAATTTTTGCTTTCAAAACTAAAAATAAAAATATCAAAATCAGTTTTAACTTTGATAATACGACGGAGTTATACCAATTGCTAAAAAAAGATGAAATAGACATTATTATTACTAGATATCCAGTGTTTTATAGATTTGACAAAAATATTAATGTTGAAAAAATAATTGATATTGAAAATGTATTTGTTTGTTCTAAAGAATTTTATAAAAAAAATAAAAATTTAATGCAAAATAAAAAATATATATATCCAATGATATTGCCAAATAATTCTGAAAAAAGACGTATAATTGAACAATTTTTAATAGATTTTGAAATAAACTATACTACAGAAATTGAACTCCCAAATTCTAATCTTTTAAAAGAAATAATCCTTTCAGGTATAGGAATCGGATATATAAATAAAAAATTTGTAAGCAAAGAAATTGAAAATGGTAATTTAATAGAACTAAAACAATTTCACAATATACCACTTGATAATATAACAATAATTCATAATTTAAAAAGGAATAATCCTATTTTAGAAGAATTTATTGAAACACTAAAAATTACTATAGGTAAAACCAATAGTTGATATCGTATATTTATATTTCTATTTTTTAAATTTATGTGATACTATTAAAATGTAAAGGATGGTGCTAATGAACTATTTAAAATTTAATAAAAAACCAAAAATAATAAAAGGCAATAAGATGTATGAAGTTTTGTTGTCTTTTATTTTGGAGGGGAAATGCTAGAAGAATATAAAAAATTAAGTCTTAAATATAATGTTTCACTAGAAAATGTATTATCAATTGCTTTAAATAGATATGGAGTTATTATAGAAGATTTTAAAGATAGTAGAATAAGATTTAATTTAAACTTTCTTAATTCAGATATAGAAAATTTTTATGCCGTATGTGTAAATACATATGCCAAGAGTCCTTTTAAATTAAAAGGAAATACCTTATATTTAGATAATGAAAAAATAGGAAAAGTAACAGGGATTGAACTTGATACTTGTACATCTACATATTTTAGAAACAATAAAAAAGTAATAACATTCAATTCTAACTCCCGAAGTAAGTGTACTGGATGTAAATTTTGTGGAACATATAGTTTAACAGAAAATGATAGACTAGATTTTACAACCAAGGAAAAAATCCAAACATATTTTTATAAATTACTGAAAGATAATGATATAATGGGTATGAACAAAATTGAAAATGTTACAATATGTACAGGTTGCTTTTCATCTGAAGATGAACTAATAAAACATCTTCTTCTTGTAAATGAATCCTTTAAAGAAATGGGGTATAAAGGAAGTATAAATTACATTGGTTCACAGTTAAGAAATTATCAAAATATAAAAGAATTATCAAAATCAATTAATAATTTTGGTTTATATCTAACAATTGAAAAATTTTTAGAACGTGAAAAATATATGCGAGCAGAAAAAGCAAATTTAACAATCGAAAAAGCAAAAGAACTTCTTTCATATTGTACTTCACTTGGCATAACAACAACATTTCTGTATATATTAGGTTTAGAAGATTTAAAAACAATCGAAAAATATTTTCACTATTTAAGTCAAAGCATAAATAAATTCCCGATAGTACAAGTATTTCAGAATTATACGATAGCGCAAGAAAGCTATAGATGTGAACAAGCCAAAACTATTGAATATTATTTACAAGCCAAAAAAATAATAAGTAAGACCTTTAATGATATGCAACCTAAATTGTGGGAATGTTTTAGAGGATTATACAATGATGAAGACATAACTAAAAAGGAAATGAAATTATGTCTGAAGAATTAATAATCAAAAAATATTTTATGGCAGCTAATTCTATAGTAATAAATCAAATGTACTTGAATTCATATAAAAATGATGAAATATTTATGGAAGATTTAAAGGAGTATAACCCAGGACATTTAGGAAGCAGTATGTCAATAAATTTTATAATGGCAAATTTAAATTATTTTCTTAATAAGAATAATTTAACAAGTCAACTAATTGTAGGAACAGGTCATTCAGGTGTTTCACTTATAACAAATTTATGGTTAAATGGAACTTTAACAAAATATTATCCAATTTATTCGCGTGATATTGATGGTTTGAATAGATTAATAAATGATTTCGGGAAAACAATAAGATCGGAAATAAATATTCAATATCCAGGAGTAGTATACGAAGGAGGAGAACTTGGTTATTCTTTAGGAGTATCTTATGGCTATGCACTTACTTGTAAATCTGACATAGTGCCGTGCATAATAGGAGATGGCGAAGCCGAAACAGGGGCCTTATGTTCAGCATGGCAACTAAATAAAATGATTAAAACTAAAAGTAAAGTTTTGCCTATACTTAATTTAAATGGTTTAAAAATGGGATCAAATACATTTCTATCACTATTTAAAAACGAAGAACTTATAAAATACTTTCATTTGCTTGGTTATAATGTAATGATAGTTGATGCAAGTAGTTTAAGCCAAATAGAAGCAATAAAACAAATGCAAAAAAATCTTAAAGAATGTTTAACACTATCAAATCCACTTATAATATTTAAGTCCCCAAAAGGATATACACTACCAAATGTTGGTACAAAAAAATTTGAAGGTAATACTACAGTTCATAAAAATCCATTAAACAATTTAAACAAAGCAGAAAAACTGGATATTTTAAAAATATTTTTACATTCTTATAAAACACAAATATTTGATAACAATAGTAAAATAATATCATTATTTGATAAATTTAAATCAAAATCAATACATACACCTATAAAAAAAGTCCAAAAGCCAAATTATTCAAGTAACAAATTACTAACCAATATTCAAAATATTGAAGAATATATATATAAATTCGTTTCTAAAAATAATTGTCTAATTTTTTCCCCAGATGAAATATATTCTAATGGCTTTAAAAAAGTAAGCTCTAAAACAATTGAAATACTTAATGAAAATTTATTACAAGCAGTATATCAAGGATATATACAAGCAGGTAACATTGGATTATTTATTGGTTATGAAGGGTTTATGCCAATACTAAGTAGTATGATTACACAGTATTATAAATATTTAAAACAAAAAGAAACCATTAAATTCGCACCAGCTAAAAATTCCTTAAACTATATCTTAACATCCACCTGTTTTGAAAATACATACTCTCATCAAAATCCTGATATAGTTAATACACTATTAGAAAAAAATGATAAATACTATAACGTATATTTTCCTAAAGATGCTTCATCAACGATTGAATGCTTAGAAAATGCTTTTGAAACAAAAGATCAAATTAATTTAATAATTACATCAAAAAGACATGTAAAAACTTATAATAGCACTAAAACAAAAGAAAAATGGTTAGAAACAATTATAGACTGCAACAATCCAGAATTGATATTGGCGGTAACGGGAGATTATATGCTAGATAGAGCATTTGAAATATATGAAAAATTAAAATATAAAATAAAAATTGTATATATAACAAAGCCTCAACTGCTTAAAACTGATAGTATTTCTTCACTTGATGATGAAAAAATTAGCCATTACTTCAATAAAAATGTTCCTATTATATATTTATTTAGTGGTTATGCAAGTACAATAAAATCACTTTTATTTGATAGAAAAATGGAATGTTCTGTCTATGGATATACAGATGAAATATCTACAACTGGTAGATTAGAAAATAATTTTATAAGTAATAATTTATCGTTGGAAAACATATCAAAAATATGTAAAAATAAAATTTTAAGGAGGGAATATGAAAAATAACTATGATTTTTGGGAAGAATATT
>CAKPJE010000091.1 GCA_934162555.1 uncultured Bacilli bacterium
TATAACTTAATGTACAAAATAATAAACATACTATAGAAAAAATTAAAAATTTTTTTCTCATATACTTCCTCCTTCTAATATTTTAAATACACCAAAAAGAGGACCAGTATCTATATATTCCCTAGTCCCAATAAAGTTATCAACAAAAATTATTTTTATTTTTTTATTTAGTAATACATGTATGTATGTATTAGTGGTTTCATGTTATCAACAAACCTTTCCTTACTCTATCATTTTACTATACTTATTAACAAAAATCAATACCATACAAAAAATAATCACCCCAAATGTGATTATTTCAAAAGTTCCCATTTAATTAAAAACTCATATAATATATTAGGTGATAAGTATGAAAAGATGGTGTACAGGAAGAATAATATGGTGGATTTTTGCATGTGTATCAGCAGTATTACTATTTTACCAATTCTTAATAGCATTCTTCATACTAACAAGATTTAACATATTTTTATTATTCGTATTTATGGGCTTACTTATCTTTTCCTTCTTTAGAATAATATGGTGAAATAATACTCTCCGTCTTATATATCAAATCAATTCTCTCACTAACCCTAGCAGTTATAGCATAATTACTGCCAGACAAATCTATCTCCTCAGGCATACTCATTAAAATAAAAAGAAATCTCTTCTCGTGATCAAACAAAGGATATTTATTCTCATACCTAGAAAGTAAAGAACCAAAATCAAACTCATTACCACATCTCTTATATAACTTATATAAATCAAAAATAGGATTATCTATCTTGGATTTACCCCAACTAATCAAATAAGACTCCTCGTTTCTTATAAAATGTGATAAATCCAAATTATTATGAAGAACCACCACTCTTCTTTTTTTTTCGTCCTTTACCTCATCATACCATACCTCTATCTCACTCTTTGCAAAATCTAAAGCCTGATATATCTTACCAATATTGCGTGCTATGACATACTCATAAGGAGCCATAAATTCTTTATTATCAATTATAGTTATCAAATCATCATAATAACCCTTTAAATATTCAATATTACCAACAACATCCTCATATAACCCCTTATAATAATTAGCATCCGCTTCCTTAAAATGTGTTGTCTTATAATGCAAAAGAGAAACAATATCAATTAAATCAAATATCTTTTGATCCTCTGGTACATTCATTTCCTCAATGTATTCAGTTAATTGATATGTTCCATCCTCATTTAAAACCTTCGGCATATAATCAAAATTTCTTGACCTAAGATAATCTATTATAGAATCATCACTCTTTTTCCTAATAACATATTTATTATCACTAGTTTCAATTATATAAACCGAATTTCTCTTAGCATACTTTATAGGCTTTAACTTACTCTTCTCAATTAACGGCCTAATCCTATACATTCGGAATAATTATTTTATCTCCCTTTTTAATCTCAGTCAAATCATTATATTCTCTTAGCTTATCAATTGTAACACTATACTTTTCCATTATGGTCTCAACAGTATCATTTTCTCTCACAATATAAACAATATAACTACTACTATCATCATCATCAGTAAATGAAAATATATTTTTACTCTCCTCAGTTAATATAGGAATCTCATTTTGAGTAACAACCTCATCCCTAACAGGTTCATCTACAACATTTTCTCTAGTTTCTTCCTTAACAGGCTTTTTTATAATATTCTCTTCTTCATTTGCATCATCACGCACAAGTTCCTTTTTCTCTATAGGTTCCTCTGGTTCATAACACTCCTCATCAATACTATCAGGTATAACTCTTTCCTCAACCTCAGGAATTAAAGGTTTCTCAACTATTTTATCTAAAAGTAAAGTAATATTAACCTCTAAACTCTCCATATTTTTAATCTCATAATAAAAATCATCAATATCAATAGTAACATTATCTATATTATAAATATCACTCATTTCAATATCAAATGGTAAATCTAACCTAAAATCCTGTACAGTCGTACTAGTATCAGTAACCCTATATTCCCCACTAACTATAAAGTTACCACTTATCTCACTATCTCCACTCTTATGAATATTATGTTCAAGTGAAATACTTGTTATTTCTGCAATCTGCGTTTTAAATGGTATTTCCTTTTTAAATGGTATAAATTTTTTCATATATTTTCTCCTTTTCATTAAAATATATGAAAAAAAATAATGTTTATGCACTATTTTTTAAAGAATATATTTAAAATTTTTCTCTTCCTATTAGGAAACTTTATTATCTCACCATTAGAACCACTAACACCATCATTTTTACCAACCGGCAACATAATAACCTCAGGTTCATCTAAAAAAGCAATTTTTTCACTTCTATACTTTTCTATCATCTTATTATATGAAGGTATATTAACTTTATCAGTATTTTTAAAATACCTAAAACTAGCACGCACATATTTTTCACAATCTGCATTATCATAAAAAGTTAAATTATGAAGATAATTACAATAAACTAACCAATCATAATCAAATAACTTAAACATTTTTTGGACGCTCAAATAACTTAAACCATGTTTTTCTCTTTCGCTTTCTAAATATGCTAAACCAAGATTCTTTCTCTCATCTTCACTCAAACTCTCAATAAACATTATAATAGCATACGAAGCAAAAAACTCTCTCTTACACTCATATCTTTTATCCTCAAAATGATTAAGTATTTTTTGATAATTAGTTAAAATATTATCGGACAAACAAAATAAACCTATATTCTCCTTAGCATATAAATTAACAAGACTTAAAAACTCTCTCGGATCATACAATAATATAATATCTCCGATTATACCCTTTGTTAATTTTGACTTTATATATAGTATATCTCTTATGTCCATAAATACTCCTTGTTTTTTTATATTTTTATTATAATAATATTTTCTAAACGAATCATATATAACCTTATCATCAGGATTTTTTTTCAAAAAATAATCTATTGAAGCCTTTAAATATTTAGGATTATCATATTTCGAATTATAAAAAGCATCATGATAAATAATATAAGATAATATATCACTATCAAAAATAATCATTTCTTTTACATCAACACAATCCAAATTATGTAAAGAACTAAAATACTTAATATAGTCATCTTTTTTTAATAAACTCGTTTCTAGTTCTAATATATATGTATTAGCTCTAATTACCTCTTTATTTATTTTCTTTCCCAATAAATAAACCATTTTTTTATAATTTTCAAATACATCAGAAGAAAGTGTAAAAAGTCCCATATTTTCTTTTACAACCCTATTCAAAATACCCAAAGCATAATTTGCTTCTGCATCACCATAAGAGCGGTAATTATATACTCCCGTTACCAATTCTTTCAAAAATTTAAGGTATAAACAAAAATCAGAATTCATCTAGTTACACCCAAATATTTTATTATACACATCAATATAATTATCAACCGGTATATAAGTTATATTTTTTTTAATCTCATCCGGTATTTCCTCTAAATCACTCATATTTTTTTTAGGAATTATAATTTCTTTAATTCCATTTCTACTAGCACCAAATGATTTTTCCCTTATACCACCAATAGGTAAAACATGTCCCCTTAAACTAATCTCTCCCGTAAATGCTACTGAACTCGGAACATTAAAATTTTTAAAAGCACTTATTAAAGCAGTCGTTATAGCAATCCCAGCACTTGGTCCTTCCTTAGGAATTGATCCACCAGGAACATGAATATGAATATCATTTTTAGTAAGTTTCTCATATTCAATACCAAATTTATCATAATTAGATTTTATATAACTCAAAGCTACCTCAGCAGATTCACGCATTATTTTACCCAAAGAACCAGTTAATTTTAATTTTCCATTTCCTTTATAATAATTAACTTCAATATTTAAAGTATCGCCACCACAATCAGTATATGCTAAACCATTAACTACTCCTGGTTCATTTTCAAATGTACTCTCAATATAATCATACTTATAACATCCTAAATAGTCAATTACTTTTTTATCAGTAACAATCATTTTTCCTAATTTTTCTTTTTTAATTACCGATTTTGAAACAATTTTTCGCACAATAGTAGCAAGCATTCGTTCAAGTTCACGAACACCAGCTTCTTTCGTATAATGTCTTATAATATCTAGTAAAATTTTATTACTTATTACAATCTCATCATTTATACCATGATTATCATATATTTTAGGAAGTAAATAATCTTTTGCAATATCAACCTTCTCATATTCAGTATAACCTGATAAATTAATAATTTCAAGACGATCCTTTAAAGCATCTGGTATTTGATCAACATAATTAGCAGTCGTTATAAACATTACCCTTGATAAATCTATTTCCTCTTCAATATAATTATCGCTGAAGAATTTATTTTGTTCAGGATCCAAAACATTTAATAAAGCTGAAGCTGGATCTCCTTTATAATCTTTAGACATTTTATCAATTTCATCAAGTAAGAAAACTGGATTAATTACTCCTGCTTGTTTCATTCCTTTAATGATTTTACCAG
>CAKPJE010000092.1 GCA_934162555.1 uncultured Bacilli bacterium
TAATTTAATATTTACTTCCTTTCTTTCTTCTGTAGTAGCTTTAAAATATTCATTTTTTGAAAAACTAAAAATTTTAGCAATTAAATTGGTTGGGAAAGTTTCAATTGTTGTATTATAACTTTGGACACAATCGTTATAAAATTGTCTAGCAAAAGCAATTTTGTCTTCAGTTCCTGTTAATTCAACTTGCAATTTTTTAAATATTTCATTAGCTTTTAAATCAGGGTAACTTTCAGCTTTAGCAAATAACATTTTTACATTTTCTGTTACTTCTTCACTTCTAGAAGCTAATTCTCTAATATTGTCAGATCTAATTTTTGTAATTTTTTCAAGTGTTTCTGCTTCATATTTCATATATCCCTTAGTAACTTCTACCAAATTAGGTATTAAATCACTTCTCCTTTTTAATTGATTATCAATACTAGCAAAAGCATTTTTACATTTCATATTTTGTCTTATTATTTTATTATAAAGTAATACAAATATAATAATTAATAAAACTATTATAATTATTAAATATTTCATTTTTTCTCCTTTTTACCATATAAGGTTTCTTTTTCTTTAACAATTGATTCTCTCTTATCAAAAGAATGTTTAAAAAACATGTTTAAATATGATTTTACATTTTTTAATAATCCATTTTTATTTTTTTCATATTCCTCTATTTTTTCTTTTCTAAAAATAACTTTAAAACTATCTCTTTCATTATAGAATTCTGGTTCAGGTAAGCCATAAGCCATCATTTCTCTTCTCATTGTTTCAATACCAGAATGTCTATTTTCAAGTATAGAACTATTTTCTTCTAGTATTTTTACAATAGTTGGATTTCGTGTTTCCATAACATCACTAGTGCCAAGCTTTTCAAGTTTATTTGATCCAAATAAAGCACCTGGACTAATAATTTCAATTCTATCTTTATACATATTTACAGCAATATAGACAGTTTCCTTTTGAGTGCTATAATCACGATGTACAAGGGCATTTACAACTGCCTCCCTTAAAGCTTTTAAAGGGTATTCCGTTCTATCAATCCTTATACCTTTATCATTTATAACAACGCTAGACTTCATATTTCTCTCTAAAAAATTCATTGTTCCCAATAACATTTCTTCTATTGTTCCCTCTACTCTTTTGTTATCAATAAATCTTTCTCCAAGTGAATTAGTATCGCCCATTTGTAAACCAGGAATATTAGTACAAGCAACAAAAATCTGCGGATAAAATAATTGTGGATATTCTCCAAATAAAAGCATACCAGCAAGAGTCGGGAAAATTTTATCTTCATTATTATCAATTATATGGCACAACTTCAAACATTTATTAAAATCATTTTTAGCAAAATTAGGTTTATTTTTTTTAACTTTTTCAATATATTCTTCTAATTTTTCCTTATTCAAATCAGATAATTCAGCATTTCTAATTGGTCTAGAGTCTTCAAATACACGATCATTATAACTTTGTAATGCATAAATTTCATAATCTGTCATAACATCATCTCTATCGCCAACTCTAGTATAAGAACCTTTATTTAATCCTTTTGGTTTATAAAAACAAGGTTTCTTATTTTGGGCAAGTTCATTTATTTGAACAACAAGCAATTTTTTATTTTTATATTCAACCGACAAAAATTCAGGTCTTATAATTGGTTCAAATGCATCAGAACAAAGAGATGTTATTTGTTTTTGTAAATCATTAATATCATAAACATCATTTAAAGAAAAATCATTTTCTTCATCAATTCCAAATATTATTATACCTCCACTCTTATTAGCAAACGCTGAAATAGTATCATAACATTTTTTAGGGAAACCATCTTTAGCAGATTTTGTTTCTATCCTACTAGTTTCTGTTTTAAATTTTAATACATATTCTATTTGTTTTATTACGTCGTTATAATTCATGTATTTCATCTCCTTTCGCAATATTTTACACTTTTAATTTAACACTAACAAGTTTAGAAACACCAGATTCTTGCATCGTAATACCATATAAACTATCAGCAAATTCCATTGTTTTTTTCTTGTGAGTAATTATAATAAATTGTGTTTCATTTTTTAAATTTTTTACATATTCTCCAAAAGATACAACATTAGTTTCATCTAAAGCTGCCTCTACTTCATCAAATATACAAAATGGTATTTGCTTTGTTTTTAAAATCGCAAATAATATTGATATAGCAGTAAATGTTTTTTCTCCTCCTGATAAGAAAACCGTTTTACCTAATTTTTTACCCGGTGGATATGCTATTATATCAATTCCAGTATTTAATATATCATCTGGATTAGTTAATTTTAAATCAGCATCTCCGCCTCTAAATAATTCTTTAAATACAATCTTAAAATTAGCTCTTATACTTTCAAATGTTTTAACAAAATCATTAGCCATTTGTTTATCCATTTCTTCAATTACTTCTAAAAGCATATTTTCAGCTTTTACTAAATCTTCTCTTTGTTTAAGTAAGAATTCATATCTTTCACTAACTTGATTATATAATTCACTAGAACCCATACTTATAGTTCCTAAATCCTTTATTTGTCTTTTTAATGAATTAACCATATTTCTAGATTTTGCTTCATCATACTCTAATCTATACTCCTTAGCTCTCTCATAAGTAATACTATAGTTTTCTGACAAATTATTAAGTAAATTATCAAGTTTCCCATCTAATTTAGTTATATTTAAATTATATTCGTTTTGTTCTCTTGTTTTATTAGTAATCTCACTAGTTATTTTTTTATTTACAAATTCTAAACTATTTAAATCGGTATATAAATTATTTCTTTCTTCTTTAGTTTTATTTAATTTATTTTCAAGTAATTCTTTTTCTTTTAATAAATTATTGTAATCAATAGTAATTTCTTCAAGAACTTTAGGTAAATTATTACCAAGTTTATTATTTAAATCATCTATTTCATTTTGAACATTTAATAAATCTTTATTTAAAGAATCAAGAGATTTATATTTGATATTAATGTTTTCTTCTAATTCAAATATTTTATTATTTTCTTTTTTAGAATCCAAATTAGATATATTGTAATCTATTTCATTTATTTCATTTTCATGTTTTTTAATACTACTTACTAATTCTTCTCTTTTTTCAATTAGTTTATCAAGTTCTAATTTATCATTTATAATGTTATGACTTTTATTTACTCCACCTGTTAAAGATCCCCCGGAATGAATTATTTCACCCGTTATAGTAACTATACGGTATTGATAATTTAATTCTTTAGCTAACCTACTGGCATTATCTAAATTATCTACAACAAGTATATTACCTAATTGATTTTCAATTATATTTCTATATTTTTCATTTGTTTTAACAAAATCAGATGCAATACCTAAATATCCTTTAGAATTAATATTTATATTTAAATATTTACTTTTAATTATGTTTAAAGGAAAAAATGTAACTCTACCTAACTTATTTTCTTTTAAATAATTAATACTTTCTTTAGCATACTCTTCATTTTCAGTTATAACATAAGAAATAGATCCTCCAAGTGCCGTACTAATGGCTTCTTCATAACCTTTATTTATTTCAATTAAATTACCAATTGTTCCTTCTATACCAAATAATTTAGGATTATTTATAACAGCTTTAACACCATATGGCATGCTATCATTGTTTATAATTCGATCATTTAATGAATCAATTTGAACATCCATTTTTTCTTTAACATAAATTAAACCTTTTAATTTTTTATCATATTCATTTCTTTTATTTAATAAATCATTTTCTTCTTTTAATAAATTATTTTTATTTAAAACAAGTTTTTCTTTTTGATCATTTAATTCATTAATGCTATTTTTAAGTATTTCTATATTATTTTTTAAACTGATTTCTTTTTCTTTTTGTTCAAGTAATATACTCTGCATCTTACTATCACTAGCTTCATATTTAGATCTTTCAATTATCATTAATCTTTTAGTATTTACTTGTTCAACTTTACTAGTTAATTCAATTAAATTTTTATTTAATTCATTTATTAAATTATCATATTTTTCAAGTTCTAATTTATTGTTTATATTTACTGCTTCACCTTTATTTTTTTCTGTTTCTAAATTTAATATTTCTTTATCTAGAATATCTACTTTTTCTTTTAAATTCTTATATTCTTCATTATATTTAGTTATATCAGATGCTACTAAAGCAATTTCAACATCTTTTAATTCTTCAGTTAATTTATTGTATTCTTCTAATTTTCTTGCTTCTTCTTTTAAAGGTTCAACTTGAACTTCAAGTTCATTTATTATATGGTTTATTCTGTCTATATTGTTAGAAGTTCGTTCTAACTTTTTATTTGCTTCTTCTTTTCTTTTTTTATATTTTAAAACACCAGCAGCATCTTCAAATACTAGTCTTCTATTTTCTGGTTTACTTGATAATATATCTTCTATTTTACCTTGTGATATTATGTTAAATGATTCTTTACCTATACCA
>CAKPJE010000093.1 GCA_934162555.1 uncultured Bacilli bacterium
ATTTTAAACATAATACTACCATCTTGATCTGTTCTATATATTTTTGAATCATTTAAAGTGTCCAATACTTCTTTATTGGGATGACCGTATCTGTTGTTTTTGCCAACACTAATAATGGAATAATTTGGATTTATTTCATTTATAAATTCTTTACTACTACTTGTCTTAGATCCATGATGCCCTACTTTTAATACATCTACATTTGATATATTATATTTCTCTAATATGTCTTTTTCTCTTTGTACACTAGCATCTCCCATAAGTAAAAATTTATAACCAACAATATCAAAATAAATAACATTCGAATTATCATTTTCATTATCATAAATTTTCGTATTCAAAAAATAAAATCTATAACCATCAATATTTAAATTATCATATCCTCTATAAAAATTTATTTTCCTTTTTTTAAGAATACTAATAAGTTCTTCTTCAATCTCATTATAAGAGCCAATATTAAAAATAACATTCCTGACATTAAAATTATTAACTAAATTAATTGATTCTCCCATATGATCATAGTCTCCATGTGTAAGAATCAAATAATCAAGTTTCTTTATTCCCTTCTTTTTAAGGTAAGGAATAGTTATATTTTGAGCTAAGGAATAATTTGTCTTTTTCCATTCTTCAGTATAACTACCACCAGTATCAATTAAAATGTTTCCTTTATTATTCGGAAGCTCAACTAAAATAGAATCTCCTTGTCCAACATCAAGCATTGTTATAGTAGGATTTATTGTATGAATATTAAAATGAATAAAAAGCCCAACAAAATATATAAGTAAATACCTATATTTGCCCATTTTCATCTTATATAAAACAAATATACCTATAATAACATAAATAACTATAAAAGCGCCTATATCACCCAAAATAATACTTATTGATAATTTATCAAAAAGCAAACTCAAATTCTCCATTATCCCAGTAAAAAATATATACATCCTACTAAATCCAAACAATAAACTAACAAATGATAAGGGAAAAACTAAATACGTTACAAAAGGAACAAATATAAGATTTAAAAAAACCGATAAAAGATTTATTGAATTATAATTGTAAATTATAACAGGCATACTTGCTATAAATGCTATTAAACTAGTCATCAATAACTTTTGAAAATAATTTCCTTTTATTAAATCATTAAAAAGTAAAATATAAAATGAAACAATAAAACTAAGAAGAAAACCTATATTGTAAACATAATAAGGATTAATGCTAATCAATAAAGCAAATATAAAAATAAGCACTTTATAAGATTTCATTTTTTTAAATAAAAGCAAAACAATAAACATCAAACCAGCTCTTATACTAGATGGTGTAAAATTAACTAAAAACAAATAAAAAAACAAAAGAATAAAAACAAATAATATATTAAATTTAGTTCTTTTAATTTTTTCTAACAACTTATAAATAGTGCTAAAAAGAAGAGTTATATGCATTCCCGAAATTGCAAGTAAATGACTTATCCCATTACTTTGATATGTACTTTTAATCGAACTATCTATAAAAGAAGTATCACCTAATACAAAAGCATAAAGATATGGGGAATTTAATTTTTCAATTCTATCAATCAAACTATTTTTTATTTTATATTGTATATTTATATTTTCTTTAATATTCATTTTTTTAACTGTAAAAGTGTAATATATCTTCTTGCTAAGCAAATATTTTTTATAATTAAATAAATATTTATTAGTATTTTGACTAGGTTCTTTCATTATTCCTTCTAAATAAACAGTCTGTCCAAGTTTAATTTTTTTCATATATTCTTCTTTTTCTTCAATTGTCTTAAAATATAAATTACATATTATTCTCTCTTCCCCCTTTACTTCCATTTCCAATTTATTACCATTAAACTTATATTTATCAATAACGCCAACTACATACTTTTCATCTAAACTATACTTACTTCTAGGATTTAAATTATAAAGAAAAAGAATAATAAAGCTAAATATTAATATAATCCTTAATTTTTTCATATAAAGCATTTCCTATTCCTTTTACATTTTTAATATCTTCAAGTTTTTTAAATAATCCATTTTTAGTACGATACTCAATTATTGCACTCGCTTTAGCTTCGCCAATACTTGGTAAACTCATTAATTCTTCTTTTGTAGCACTGTTTATTGAAATCTTAGAACTTTCCCATATTTCATTAGTTATGTATTCATCAGTTGATTTATCATTTACTATTTCATTTACTTTATAATTTAAACCTTCTAATTTTTCATCTCTATACATAACAACAACATCGCCATCATCAAGTACTTTTGTCATATTTATTGTATATGTATCAACATCTTCCTTAACACCACCTGCTACATCAATTAATTCTTTTATAGTACTTCCCTTTTTTAAAACATAAACATTAGGATTTAATACTTCACCTTTAATTTCTACTTTTATAGTTTTAGGATAAGTTATATAACATATAATTCCAATTAAACTTAAAGATATTACTGATAAAATACTTATAATTATTTTCTTCATTTTTTCACCTCCATATATACTATACGATTTTTTTTCAAAAAATCCTTTTTGTGTTATAATATTTCTGGTGATTTTTATGAATTTATATAAAAATTCTGATAACAATAAGAGATACTATACTCTAGATTACTATTATAGAAAAAAATTTAATTGTCGTATTGCCAAACTATGTATTGATGCTCCATTCACTTGTCCAAATATTGATGGGACGAAAGGTTATGGTGGTTGCATTTATTGCACTCCTTCAAATAATTTAAAAAGTATTGAAGATCAAATAGAAGAACAAAAAAAGATTATTGATAAAAAATGGCCTAATGCTAAATACATAGCATACCTTCAAAGTCATTCAAACACATATGGCAGTATAGATAAATTAAAGTCATTATACGAACCATTACTAAAAGTAGATAATGTAATTGGATTGAGTATTGGAACAAGAGTTGATTGTATAATTCCTGAATGTTTAGATTATCTAGAAGATTTATCAAAAAGGACTTATTTAACTATTGAATTAGGATTACAAACTATCCACGAAAAAACATCTAAATTAATTAATAGATGTCATACTTTAGAAGAATTTGAAAAAATGGTTAAAGAATTAAAAAAAAGAAATATTAATGTTGTAGTTCATATTATTGATGGATTACCATTTGAAACTAAAGAAATGATGCTTGAAACTATTAAATATTTAAACAAATTACATATTGATGGTATAAAAATTCATATGCTATTTATTGATAAAAATGCTCCTATTAAAAATCTAAAATTTAAAATGCTTACCAAAGAAGAATATATTGATATAATATGTGATCAAATAGAAGAACTTGATCCAAATATTGTAATCCATAGACTTACTGGTGATGGGAACAAAGATACTTTAATAGAACCATTATGGTCTTTAAAAAAAATTTCACTTTTAAATGATATTGATAAATGTTTAGCTAAAAGAAATACTTTCCAAGGATTTAATAAAACAATTCAAAATAAAGTAAATCAAATAATCATTGAATATTTAAAACCAAATGATTTGGTAATAGATGCAACTATCGGAAATGGTCATGATTCTGCTTTTATATTACCTTTAATACCTAAAGGGCATTTATATGGTTTTGATATCCAAGAAGAAGCAATTACAGGTACAAAAAGAATACTTAAAGAAACTAATTATACCTTATACAATATATCCCATGAAAATATGTTAGAAACTTTAAAATTAGAAAATAAAATCAGTTTAATTATTTTTAATTTAGGGTATCTACCAAGTAGCAATAAAGAAATAAAAACCAACTATAAATCAACTATTAAGGCAATTAAAGATGGTATAAAATTATTAAATAATAAGGGGATTATTTTAATAACTATATATCCAGGACATAAAGAAGGATTAGAGGAATCCATTAAAATAAATGATTTTTTAAAGAATATGAATCATAACATTTATAGGAATACAGACAATCCTAAAGCACCTTATTTAATAACAATTAAAAAATTTTAACTTAAAAGGAAGAAACTATTTTGCTTCTTCCTTTTTCTTTTTTTCTTTAGCTATTCCATAATGCTCACGAACTTTTGTTTCAATTTCTTGTCGTAAATCATTATTTTTCTTTAATAATTCTTTTACAACTTCTTTACCCTGACCAAGTTTTTCACCATTATAAGAATACCAAGCACCACTTTTTTCAACAATATGTGCTTCACTAGCTAAATCAATAATTTCGCCTACCATAGATATTCCTTCGCCGTACATTATATCAACTGTACAACTTTTGAAAGGTGGCGCC
>CAKPJE010000094.1 GCA_934162555.1 uncultured Bacilli bacterium
AAAAAACTCCTACTTTCCCCTTTAATTATAAGGATTTGTAAGAGTTTTTATATAGCACAACTGTCAAACTCAAGATTATACAATATTTTTTTTTAAATGGGAAGTGATTTTAAAAAAATATTAAATTATTTTGTTTTTGATTAAAGTGTTCAGTGCTATAAAATATTATACTATACAGTTATTTTACATTTTTATTTGCACATTTCCCAAATTTCTTTATAATATATATTAGTTAAGGTAAAGAAAGGAGTATATCTTAATAAGCGCCAGAACTTATAGTTGACGAGGTATGGTATTATCGAAATTTCGGCGGATTTACCATAGGATTTGTACATTCTTTAGATATATTACAAAAAATAAAATCAATATTATAACAAAAAATATATCTGTACAAAGGGAGATTTTTATGTGTGGAATTGTTGGATACATTGGTAAAAATAATGCAAAGGATATTATTATCAATGGTCTTAAAAATTTAGTATACAGGGGCTACGATTCAGCTGGTCTTGCTCTTGTAAAAAATAAACAAATAGATATTTATAAAGCTGTTGGGAAGATTCAAAATTTAGAAAGAATACTTGATAATGATTTAGTTAGTAATATTGGAATTGGGCATACAAGATGGGCTACTCATGGTGGTGTTACGGAGGAAAATTCCCATCCTCATAGGTTCCAAAATGTTACGCTTGTTCATAATGGCATAATTGAAAATTATGAGGAATTAAAAAAGGAGCTTGTAAAAAATAATTACGAATTTAAATCAAATACAGATACTGAGATTGCTTGTGCATATATAAATTATTTATATCAAAAAGATAAGAATATGTTAGTTGTTTTGAGGAAAATTAAAGATATTTTTAGGGGAAGTTATTCTTTTGGAATTCTTGTTGATGGCGATGATAAAATTTATGCAACAAAGGTTAATAGCCCTCTTATAGTTGCGACTGATAAGGATGGCAATTATATTGCTTCTGATGTTCCTGCTATTTTAAAGTATACTAATAAGTATTATTTGTTAGATAATTATGATATTGCTGTTCTTGATAAAAAAAGTATTGTTTTTTATAATGATGGTAAAGAGATTAAAAAGGCTTTGCAGACTTTTGCTTTTGATATAGAGTCTTCTATGAAAAATGGTTATGATCATTATATGTTAAAGGAAATAAATGAAGAGGATGTTTTAGCTAAAAAATTAATTGATCTTTATTTAAAGGATAAGGATACTTTACTAAATAAAATGCCTGATTTTAGAAAATATAAAAGGATTGATATTGTTGCTTGTGGTAGTGCTTATCATTCTGGGCTAATTGGTAAAAATTTAATTGAAGGATATAATATTCCTGTTAATGTTGAGATTGCTAGTGAGTATCAGTATAAAAAATTATTTTTAGATAAAAGTGTTTTGGTAATTATTATTTCTCAGTCTGGAGAAACTGCTGATAGTTTATCTTCTCTTAGGATTGCTAAAAAATATTCTGATACTTTGGGTATAGTAAATGTTGCTGGTTCATCAATTGCTAGAGAAGCTGATAATGTTTTATATATTAATGCTGGTTGTGAGATAGCGGTTGCAACTACTAAGGCATATTTGCTTCAAACTTTGATGCTTTCATTTGTCGCACTTACAATTGGCATGCAAAAGAATTTAATTAGTGATTTAGATTTTATTAAGATAAGGGATGATTATTATAAGTTACCTACTTTACTGAGGGAAAGTATAAATATTGATACTGATAAGATTGCTAGGAAGATATATAAAAACAATGATATTTTCTTTATTGGTAGAAAGATTGATTATGCTATTAGTTTAGAGGGAAGTTTGAAATTAAAGGAGATTTCTTATATTCATTCTGAAAGTTACCCTGCTGGCGAGTTAAAGCATGGTACAATTTCTTTGATTGAAAAAGATACTCCTGTAGTTGCAATTGTTACTGATAAGAGTATTTATGAGAAGACTATTAGTAATATTAAAGAGGTTAAGGCAAGGGGTGCTTATGTTATTCTTGTTATAGGTAAGGATTTAGATGTTGATAGTGATTTTTACGATGAAAAGATCGTTATTAATACTGTTAATGAACTTGTTGATTGTTTGATTACTATAATTCCTTTACAGATGCTTGCTTATAATGTTGCTAAGCTTAATGGTTGTGATATAGATAAACCTAGAAATTTAGCTAAATCGGTTACTGTAGAATAAAAAAATGACTTAAGTGTCATTTTTTGTTACATACTAATTTGGGTTCACATGTTAATTTATTTTCTTTGATTGTTGCTTTGATTGTTGTTTTTTCTAGGGAACATTTATCTTTAAATAGGGAAATGTCAAAGTTGTAGATTGTTTCTATGTCATTTAAATTTAGTTCAAACTCCCCTTCTTCATTTAAGTCTGTATAAATATCGTTACAGTATTCAATCATTTTATTTTTTCTTTCTTGTTCTATTTTTTTTATTTTGTTATTGTTTTTAAATGTTATTGTTATTAGTACTATAATTATTCCTAAACATGTTAATATATAAGCATATACTTTGTTCATATGTTTTCCTCCAAATCAATAAGATTGTATCATATTATTTTGTTTTATTCAATATTATTAAGTATGAAAAGGATTATAATTGTTTTGGTTATTTTGTTTTCTTTTGTGTATGTAATTAGTGCTTCTGAAAGGCATAATTATAAGATTAATATAGATTATCCTGTTACTGATTATAAAAAGTTAAATAGATTAATTAATAAAAAGATTAATTATTATCAAAGATTTTTTTTAAAAGAGATAAAAGATAGTGATGTTATTATTTGGGATTATTATACATTATTTATTAATTATGATAGTTATACTTATAATGATATTGTTTCTTATGTGTTTTTTGTAGAGTATTTTGTTGGTGGTGCTCATCCAAATCATGATATTTTTACTGTTAATTATGATACTAAATCTAATAAGTTTATTGATGTTAATAGTGTTAAAAATTTGAATGAGATATCTGAATATTCTAGATCACAGTTGATTAGGGATAAGAGAGTTGTAGATACCGGGATGCTTTTAGATGGTACTAAGCCTAATAAGGAAAATTTTAAAAATTTTGTTTTTACTGATAATGGTTATTTGTTTTATTTTAAGAGATACCAAATAGCGCCTTATTCGTCTGGTGATATTTCTTTACTTGTACCATATAGCATTGAAAAAGGAAAGTGATTGACTTTCCTATTTTTTATATTTGTTTTAATGTTATTTTTGATTGATAAGCACTACTAGCTGTTGCTTTCATAGCTTCAGCAATAGATTGTGTATCTGTTGTATAACCTATTATTACATAAGCATTGACATCTGTTAAAGCACCACTAAACATAGAAGAATAACTAGTTGTACCAGTATTCATTATATTTATTTCTGTTTGAAGTTTTTTGCAATTATAAAACATATATTCCATATTTGTTACACTTGATGTATTAAAACTGCTTAAATCTAAACTTGTTAAGGATGAACAACTGCGAAACATAGAACTCATATCGGTTACTTTTGAGGTGTTAAAACCACTTAAATCTAAACTTGTTAAGGATGAACAATCCTCAAACATCCCACAACCATAACCAGTACGGCCAAATAAAGTAACGCTAGAAGTATTAAAATTACTCAAATCTAATTTAATTAAGTCAGAACATCTAAAAAACATAGAACTCATATCGGTTACTTTTGAGGTGTTAAAACCACTTAAATCTATATTTATTAAGGATGAACACTCAGAAAACATACCATTCATATCTGTTACCTTTGATGTATTGAAACTACTTAGATCTAAACCTGTTAAAGACGAACATAAATAAAACATATCACCCATATCTGTTACATTCGAGGTATCAAAAGTACTTAAATTCAAATTTTTCAAAGATTTACAAGTGCCAAACATCCAAGCCATACTTGCTGCTTTCGAGGTATTAAAATTACCAACATCTAAACTTGTTAATGATGAACAGTTATAAAACATACTACTCATATCTGTTACATTTGAGATATTAAATTTACTCAAATCTAAGCTTGTTAATAATAAACAACCCTCAAACATCCATTTCATATCTGTTACTTTTGATGTACTAAAATTACTGTTAAAATTAATTTGAGTTAAGTTTTTAAAATTATGAAATATATAAGAACAATTACTTGGTGCAAAGATTGGTACTTCACTTACTATATATAAATTATAT
>CAKPJE010000095.1 GCA_934162555.1 uncultured Bacilli bacterium
TACAAATGGCGAATTATATAAATTAAGCAAAAAAGAACAAGAATTAGTAAGTGATTTATTAGAAACAGAAATAACAAAAATAAAAATAAATAAAAAAGACTTTCAAAAATTTACCAAAGGTATATTACCAATAATTAAAGATAATCTTGAAGTAGATACTAATATGCAAGAAGAATTAGTAATAATAAACGAACCAAATGTAAAACTATACTTTGATATCAATAACAATGAAGTAAAATGTAATCTTAAACTAGAATATAATGGTGAAATAGATTATTTTGATGAAAATGAAAAAATACTAAGAAATACAGACTATGAAAGTAATATAATCAATAATTTATTTATATATGGATTTAAAATAGAAAACAAAAAAATCATATTAGATGATTTAGATAAAATAGTATATTTTATAGAAATTGGTCTAAATGAATTATCATCAAAATATAATATCTATACATCAGAAAATTTAAAAAAAGTAAACATCAAAAGGAAAACAAATATATCAAGTATGTTTAGTCTAGGTAAAGATAATATAATGAGTTATAACTTTAATTTAGATGGCATAAATGAAAAAGAAATCGCGAATATTCTAAAAAGTGTTAAAGCTAAAAAGAAATACTATCATTTAAAAAATGGTGATATTCTTAACTTAGAAGATGACAATTTAAATGAATTAAGTGAAATAGTAGATGATATGGATATATCAGATGAAGATATTATAAAAGGTAAAGGAACAATATTAAAATATCGTGCTCTTTATTTGGATAGTTTAAGAAAAACAAAATATAAACATGTTGAAACAGATAGTATATTTGATAATTTTATAGATAATTTTTATAAATATAAAGATAGCAATATTAAATTAGATAAAAATGATTTAAAAATATTAAGAGATTATCAAATAACAGGAGTAAAATGGTTATACAATTTAGATAAAACAGGCTTTGGCGGAATCTTGGCAGATGAAATGGGATTAGGTAAAACAATCCAAATAATATATTATATAAAAGAAATATTAAAAGAAGAAAAAAGTAAATTTTTAATAGTTGTACCAACATCTCTTGCCTATAACTGGATATATGAGTTCAATAAATTCGCACAAGATATTAAAACATTATTAATAGTTGGAAATAAAAAAGAAAGAGAAGAAAAATTTAAACAAAAAGAAAATTATGATGTAATCATTACAACCTATGGCTTATTAAGAGAAGATGAAGAAAACTATTTAAATGATTATTACCATGCAATGATAATAGATGAAGCCCAAAATATAAAAAATTATATGGCCAGAGTTTCTAAAACAGTAAAAAAAATAAATGCTAAAACAAAATTCGCATTAACTGGTACTCCAATTGAAAATTCAACTCTAGAATTATGGAGTATATTTGATTTCGTAATGCCAGGTTATTTATCAAATCTTCAAAAATTTCAAAGCAAATATAAAATAAATGATTTTAATGATGATTCTGAAATTTTAATAAAAGGACTAAATAACCAAATAAATCCATTTATTTTAAGAAGAAGAAAAAAAGATGTTATTAAAGAATTACCAGAAAAATTAGAAAATAATATTTTTATAGATTTATCAGAAGAACAAAAGAAAATATATATATCAGAGCTTGAAAATGTTAAGAAAAAAATGGATGAATTATTAGAAGATGGCGGAATGACTAAAGTAAGATTTATGATATTACAATTACTTATGAAGTTAAGACAAATTTGTATAGATCCATCTATTGTTTATGAAAACTATAAAGGTGGTTCAAATAAAATTGATACACTTGTAAATGTTGTAAAAGAAAGTATTAATAATAATCATAAAATACTTATCTTTACATCATTTAAAACAGCTTTAAATATAGTAAAAGAAAAATTAGAAAAAGAAAATATTAATTCTTATGTTATAGATGGTTCTGTTAAAAGTAAAGATCGAATGGATAGGGTAGAAGAATTTAATAATAATCCTAATCCTTGTGTATTTTTAATAATGCTAAAATCAGGTGGTACAGGTTTAAACTTAACAAGTGCTGATGTTGTAATTCACTTGGATCTATGGTGGAATCCGCAAGCAGAAAATCAAGCAACCGATAGAGCTCATCGTATTGGTCAAAAAAATATTGTTGAGGTTATTAAATTAATAACAAGAGGTACCATAGAAGAGAAAATATTAACACTTCAAGAAAAGAAGAAAAAACTAAGTGATAAAATAATTGATGGTGATGTTAGAGATAGTAATATTATTTCTATATTAACTGAAAATGATATTAAAAATTTACTTTCATATGAAAACAAAGATAGCTAAGCTATCTTTTCATTATGTCAAAATCAACCGCACCATTTATTCCGTCAATGTTACCAGTACAAGAATTTTGCCAAATCATATAGTCTTTATCATAAGATGTTTTTTTGGTATAGTGAGCAAGCCATGTCTTATAATTATCTAAATCCCATACTAAATTTAAATAATTTAAACTACTATATAGCATACTATCATAACCATTTTTTATACATTCATCCATAAATGCTTTGGCAATATTATTGATATCATAAAAGTTAATATTATAGTCATCAAAATATGTCCATGATTCCCAGTCAAAAGCTATTGGTAAATCTAGTTTTATTCCATTTAGTTCATTTATTATCCACTTTGCTTGCACTTTAGCTTCTTTAACATTTTGAGCATAGGAATAAAAATATATTCCAACAAGTAATCCAGCTTTTTTAGCATTTTCAATATTATTTTTAAATTTACTGTCTATTACTATATTATTTTTTGAATCATGGCCAAACCCTATTCTTATCATTACAAATTCACATCCAGCATTTTTTACTTTTTCAAAATCAATATCTCCTTGCCAAACAGAAACATCAATACCCGCCATATTATCTTTATAGTCATTTTTAAAGTTTTCAAATTTGTAATATGTTGGCTTATAATTACTAGAACCAATCTTCTTTTGAACAACAATTTTGGTTTCTTTTTCCGTTATATTACCTGATTCATCACTTACTTTTATTTTTATAGGGTAAGTTCCTTCCTTTTCAGTATCATATGTACCAATGAATTCTAATTTTAAGTTTCTATCACAATTATCTCCAAAAAAGAGTTTGCTTTTTAAATCAAATTTTTTATTTACCTCTGCATAATAAACACTTTGGACTTGCAAAACTGGCTTTATAGTATCAACAACATTAATTACTAAAGAAGTATTAACAACACCATTTTCATCTCTGTATTTATATTTAACCATTTGTTTACCCAATTTTTCTGCTTTAATCTCAGTATCTGGTGTTATGATATTATCATCAACCAAACTATATAAAGAAGAAGTAGTACCATACTCAATAGTTACTTCTTTTTGATTTTTAAGTTCTCTTGAACATCCAGTAAGTAAAAGTATAATTAAAATATAAAATATTTTCATAATTTTCTCCTTTTAAATATTAAATCAAATAAAAACCAAAAATTCAATCAAATTATGTCATTTTATGATATATTATTAATGTGGTGATTATGAAAAAAGAATTAGTTAATTTAATAAAAAATTTAAAAAAAGTGCAAAAAAATTATTTTAATATTATAAAACCTGATGTCGATTACATAATAAATAACAAAATTGTTGATAAAAATATGATAGAGCATTTATTAGATGCTTTATTAGATATTTGTAATGATGAAGAAAGTATTAAATATTATTATAAGTTATGTGATTATTATGAGAAGATAGATAAAGAAAATTCAACCTTTTATAGAAAAGTATTAAAAAAATTTTTATAAATTTTATACATTTTAAATATGTACTATTATTTCCTCTACATAAAATATTGTAAAGGAGGTAAAAATGGATTGTTCAAAAAATTGTAACATAAAATATATTCCCTGTTATGGTCCCAGAGGATTAAGAGGTCCAACCGGTCCCATTGGTCCAATAGGATTAGATGGGCCAACTGGCCCAACTGCCCGATGTAATAAATCATCTATATATATTTTTAAATGGTAAAGTTCCATATTATTTTAATATCCCTTGAAT
>CAKPJE010000096.1 GCA_934162555.1 uncultured Bacilli bacterium
TAACATAAAACAAAATATGACAAAAAAATCAAAATGAGAAATCATTATGATCTTATACTTAACTTTCTTTTATAATCTTACTAATAAAAAAGATTTATTATAAAAAATTTTAATAAAAAGGAAATTGTTAAAAGTTTCAGAAAAGCCAATAAAAATATTTACAATGATATATATTTACTACTTTTCAAATATTCATACACTTCCTTCAAAACAATCAAAATAGGAATAGATAAAATGATCCCCAAAATACCAAACAAAGAACTAAAAACCATAATCCCAATAATACTAAAAATTGGACTAATACCATTACTCTTCATAAACATCAAAGGATTAATAATATAACAATCAATAATTGAACAAATAATAATCACAACAACCGTTTTTATAATCATTACCCTAGAATGTGTTGAAAGAAGCGCAATTAAACAAAATATCATTCCCCCAAAATAAGGAACAACATTCAAAGCCGAAGCAAGAAAGGCAAGAAGCAAAGCATTATCATGTCTAATTATCATATAAAAAAATAAATACTCAAAAAAAGTAATCAAACTAATAATTAAAGTGGACTTCAAATAAACCTTAATCTTTTTATCAGACTCAACGATAACGCCATAATAATCCTTATCACTAAAAAAATTATTTATAAAACCCCTTATTCTCTCCATATCAAAAAGCATATAAATAGTTAAACAAATAGTTATAAAAAAATTAATAAAAGTATTATATGAAGATCTAATATCAATTTTCTCTATAATCCTATTACTAACATTACCCAAATTAATATTATACTTAACCGAAATATTTTTAACAACATAAATAAAAGTATTAATTAAAAAAGAAGACTCCCTATATATCAAAGGTATAACAATAAAAGAAACAAACACAATCATCAAAACAATTATCAAAATAATTAAAACCATTGACATAGCCCTACTAAATTTTTTCTTAAAAAAACACTTTAAAGGATATAAAAAATAAGCCAAAACAAAAGAAATAAAAAAAGGAAGTAGTGAACTTACAATTTTATTTTCTACTACTTCCCATAAAGGATACATCTTATATAATACAAGCATTATCAAACAAATCAATAATACCTTAATTAATTTTATCATCTAATCACCAGTTTCTAAAATAATAGTAACAGGACCATCATTTACTAACGATACCTCCATATCAGCACCAAACTCACCAGTTTCAACATTTACATAATTTCTTAATTTTTCATTAAACTCATTATATAAACTTAAAGCATCACTATGAGCATTAAAATAACTAGGTCTTCTTCCCTTAGAAGTATCAGCATATAAGGTAAACTGTGAAATGCTAAGAATAGAACCATTTACATCAAGTAATGATTTATTCATAACACCATTCTCATCATCAAATATTCTCAAATTAATAATTTTATTAACTAAATAATCTATTTCCTTTGAACCATCATTTTTACCAAAACCAACTAGTATAGTTAAACCATTACCAATCTTACCAATAATCTTATTATCTACCTTAACGCTAGATTCTATTGTCCTTTGTACAACCACTCTCATCTAATTACCCTCTCAACATCAATAATTTCCGGAAGTGCATTTACATCATTCATAAATAAATTTAAAGTTTCCAAATCCTTAACCATTATTTTTATTTCAATATAATATAATTCATTTGCAAAAATATTATTCATATATGTTATTGAAATATCCCTATTTTGGGCCTTAGTAATTATCTCCATCAAAACATCCTTACTCTCACTAGCATGCAAAACCAAAAATGATTCATACTTACTCTTAATTTCACTAGTCCATTTTACATCAATAGTTCTTTCTTCCTCATCATCTATATTAGGACATACAATTCTATGAACAGTTACCCCATTACCCTTAGTAACATAACCAATTATCTTATCACCAGGAACAGGATTACAACACCTAGCAACATTAATTTTCATATTATCTATACCTTCAACATATAGATCATTATAACTATACTTAACCTTTTGATCACTAGTTCTCTTAATAATTAAATCCTCTTTAGATAAATTATCATCTTTTATAATATTAATTATCTGATTAACACCAATCTTATTATCACCCAAATTTATATATAACTCATCTAAATTATTTAACTTCAAATTATCAAGTATCTTATCAATATTATCATCATTAAAGAACTCTTGGTTCGTTATTTTTTTTCTTCTTAATTCCTTACTTAATAACTCTTGTCCCCTCTTATAATAGCCATCTTTGGCAATTCTTTTATAATAATCCTTTATTTTTTGTTTTGCCTGAGTAGTTTTAGCAATCTTTACCCATTCAAGACTAGGTTTAGCACTAGGAGAAGTCTGAATTTTAACAATATCATTATCCTTTAAAGGTTCACTCAAAGGTTTAATAGAACCATTTACAATCGCACTTACCATATGGTTTCCAACATTACTATGAACTTTATAAGCAAAATCTATCGCAACAGAATCTTTAGGAAGTTCAATTACATCTCCCTTAGGCGTAAATACATAAATTGTATCATTAAATACTTCATTTGTAACCGTATTTACAAATTCTTCCTTAGACAAATTTTCTTGTTCTAACTCCATTATAGTCTTAAAAAACTGTAATTTTTGTTCCATTGCATTTTGTAAGTTAGCTTTAACCGATCCTCTTTCTTTATAAGACCAATGAGAAGCTATACCAGATTCAGCTACTTTATCCATTTCATAAGTTCTTATCTGAATTTCAAAAGCATTACCACCAATTCCAAATACAGTTGTATGCAAACTCTGATACATATTAGTCTTTGGCATTGCAATATAATCCTTAAACCTCTTAGGAATAGGTTTATATTTAGAATGAATTATACCCAAAACTTGGTAACACTCAGCTTCTGTATCAACAAAAACTCTAAGAGCATATATATCATATATATCACTCCATCTACGACCTTTTTCAAGCTTTTTATAAATACTATATATTGATTTAGCCCTTCCCTTTATCTCATGTTTAATTCCATTTTCTGTAAGTAAACTAGTAATTTTATCTTGCATATCTAAAACCAAAGCTTCCCTTTCAGCTTTCGTTTGATTTAGTTTTTCCAAAATATCAAAATAAGTATCGGGTTTTAAATAGCGTAGCGCAAGATCTTCCATCTCTGATTTCATCTTATTCATACCAAGTCTATCAGCAATCGGCGTTAATATTTGTAATGTTTCCTTAGCTTTTTTCTTTTGTTTTTCTTCTGGTAAAGCCCATAAAGTTCTTAAATTATTAAGTCTATCAGCTAGTTTTAATATAATAACCCTAACATCTTCTGCTAGGCCAACAATTATTTTTCTATGATTAGCAATCAAAACTTCTGATTCATCATTAAAGTTTAATTTATTTATTTTAGTAACACCATAAACAATTTTAGTTATTTCCTTACCAAACTTTTCTTCCATTTCACTTCTTGTAATATTACAATCTTCTAAAACATCATGAAGTAAAGCCGCTCCTATTGTTTCCTTATCAGCATTTATAGAAGCAAGTATATAAGCAACGGAAATAGGATGATATATATATTCTTCACCAGTAATTCTCATTTGACCTTCATGACATTTTTTAGCAAACTCATAACACTCATCTATTAAAGCTAGATCTTCTTCTTTTATATAAGTTTTAAGTAATTTTTTTAATTCTTCATATGTATTATAACTATGTTCCATATCTATTCTTCTTTCAAATTAATTTCTCTTTTAATTTTTCTATATTCTTCCTTTACAAAACCATCTAATTTATATACATCAACATTAAGTATATCATCAATAATTTCATAAAGATTTAAATTTTTACTATTTTTCCATTTATAATTTTTCAAATAATTCCAAATATCTTCCTCTTTTATATAAAAATAGTTCATTCTTTTTAATTCTTTATATTTAGTCGTAAGAGCTGGCTTAACCCTTTCATACAATTCTTTTATACTATTAAATTCCATACTA
>CAKPJE010000097.1 GCA_934162555.1 uncultured Bacilli bacterium
ATAACTGTTATTTTTGAATCACCATCAGATATAATACCTTCATGCAAGTCTTTAAATCCAGCTATTTTATTGTTTAGTTCTTCATCTAAAGTAACACCTAAAACTTTTAATCTATCCATTACCATTTTACGCATTGCTGAACCATTTTCTAATACACCTGCTGTAAATACGATAGAATCAACTTTACCTTCTAATTCTAAATAATAATCAACTATATATTTAGCAATTCTATTTGCATACATATTTAAAGCAAGAATTGCATTTTCGTTTCCTTCTTCAGCTAAATGTTCTACATCACGACAATCTGCTACGCCAGCAACACCAAAGAAACCACTTTTTTTATTTAAATCATCTGTTACTTCATCGATTGATTTACCAGATTCTTGCATTACATATTTTAATATTGATGGATCAATCGCACCAGATCTAGTTCCCATCATAAGTCCATCAAGTGGTGTTAGTCCCATTGTTGTATCATAGCATTTTCCATCTTTAACACAAGCAATTGATGCTCCACTTCCAACATGACAAATGATTAAATTTACGTTTTCTTTTCCTAAACGTTTTTTCATTTCTCCAGTTATATATTTATGGCTTGTACCATGAAATCCATATTTTCTTACACCATATTTTGTATACCATTCATATGGTACTGGGTAAATGTAGTTTTCTTTTGGCATTGTTTGATGAAATGCAGTATCAAATACAGCTACATTTACAACATCTGGTAAAGCTTCTCTCATTGCTCTAATTCCTGCTAAATTACCTGGATGATGTAGTGGACCTAATTTAGTTAAATCTTCAATATCTTTTACAACTTCATCTGTTATTACTACTGAATCGGAATATTTTTCACCACCATGTAATACTCTATGTCCTACACCTTTTATTTCATCTAATGATTCTACTACTTTATTTTTAAATAGTTCATCAATTAATACTTCTACTGCTTCAGTATGATTTTTTAAGTATTTTTCACTTCTTATTTTTTCTCCGTTTACTTTTACATTCCAGAAACAATCTGGCATACCTATTTTTTCAATATACCCACTGATTAAAACTTTTTCTTCTGGCATTTCATATAATTGAAATTTTAATGATGAACTACCAGCATTTACACATAATATTTTCATTTTCTCACTCCCTTTTTATATAATAACACACTTTTATGAATTTTGTCCAAAATTTGTTATTATTTTTTTAACATTTGCAATATTTTCTGCTTTACATATTGCTTCTTTTACTTCTTTTGAATCTTTTTCACCTTTTAAATACCATGATATATGACTTCTTATTTCTAAAAGTGCAGTTTTTTCATTTTTATATTTTACTAATAAATCTATATGTTTTTTAATCATTTCTGTTTTTTGATGTAACGTAATTTCACTTGGTTCTTTATCGTTTTCTAAATATTCAATAGTTTCTTTAATAAGCCATGGATTACCTAATAATCCTCTTCCTATCATAATAGCATCACAGTTAGTTTGTTCTAACATTTTTTTAGCATCATAACAATTTTTTATATCCCCGTTTCCTATTACAGGAATATTAACACTTTCTTTTATCTTTTTTATTATATTCCAATCAGCTTTCCCACTATATCCTTGCGCTCTTGTTCTTGGATGAATTGTAATAGCGCTAGCACCTGCTTTTTCTATTATTTTAGCAATTTCTACAGCATTTATATTATCACTATCCCATCCACTTCTTATTTTTACGGTAACAGGTACATTAACTGCTTCTTTTACTGCTTTTACTATTTCTTCTACTTTCGAAGGATTTTTTAATAATCCACTTCCAGCTTCTGAATGGATTGCAACTTTTGGTACAGGGCATCCCATATTAATGTCGATTATATCTATTTTATATAAACTACACAATATTTTTGCTGCTTTAGCCATTACTTCAGCATTAGAGCCAAATATTTGAACTCCTACTTTCATTTTTAAATCATTTATACCATTTAACATATCAAGTGTTTTTTTATTATTTCTTATTACTGCTTCTGAGCTTATTAATTCTGTAAATGCTAAATCACATCCCATTTCTTCTATTATTTTCATATAAGATGGATTAGATATTCCAGCCATAGGAGCCATTACAACATTATTCTTAATTAAAATATTACCAATTTTCCACATACTGCACCTCTTTGTTTAATAATTATAATATATTTTTATGATTTAATCTAGTCATTAAAGAAAAAAAGAACAAATGTTCTTTTAACTTGAAGTTGGAGCAGTTATAAGTTTACCTTTAACCCAATTATATTCGGGATGAGCAGCTAAATACGCATCTAATTTTTCTTCACAATTACTTGTATAATTAATTGTTATTTTTGCACTAGCTAAATCAAAATCTTGCGAAGTATCATAAATGAATTTAGTAATATTAATTGTTGTTATTAGATTAGTACAGTCACTTAATTTTCTAAGAATAACGTTTATATCATTAAAATAACAATTACTTATATCAAGATATTTTAATGATGTGCAGTTACTAAAAATTACATAATTTTGATCACCAAGTATTTCGCTAAAACTGCTTAAATCTAAACTTATTAAAGATGAACAACTAGAAAACATATTACTCACATCCGTTACATTTGATGTATTAAAATTACTTAAATTTAAACTTGTTAAAGATGTACAATGAGCAAACATACCACCCATACTTGTTACATTTAAAGTATTAAAACTGCTTAAATCTAAACTTGTTAAAGATGTACAACTAGAAAACATATAACTCATATCTGTTACACTTGATGTATTAAAATTGTTTAAATTTAAACTTTTTAAAGACGAACACCCAAAAAACATATAATGCATATCTGTTACGTTTGATATATTAAAACTACTTAAGTCCAAACTTGTTAAGGATGAACAATCTTCAAACATACTACGCATATTTGTAACTTTAGAAGTATTAAAATTGCCTAAATCTAAACTTGTTAAGGATGAACACTGAGTAAACATATTCCCCATGTCTGTTACATTTAAAGTATTAAAACTACTTAAATCTAGATTTATTAAAGAGTAATTACAACTAAATATATAACTCATATTTGTTACATTGGATGTATTAAAACTACTTAAATCTAAAGCTTCTAAAACCGAATAATAACTCGCTTGAGCCACTTTCATTAACTCTATTTCCCCAATTTCATTTTCACTTTTATCCAAAAATGACGGTTTAACATTTTTAATACTTGATGTTAAAGTAACATATCTACTCCAATTACCAGATTCAATCGGTAAAAACATATAACTCATATTTGTTACTTTAGAAGTATTAAAATTATCATTATAATTTATACTTACTAAACTATTAAATCCAGCAAAGAATAATGAACAATCAGATTGTGCAAAAATTGGTGCTTCGCTTACTATATATAAATTATATAAACTTTGTTCTGGATTATTTGAATCCTTTAATCCACTATCTATTAAATAACCATATACTTTTTTCTTTTGACTTGTATTATAAGATAGATCCCAACATAAATTTTCTTCTGTACAACTACTTGGTAAATTACTCAAATCATTACCAAATGTTATTGTTCTTATATATGGTCTATAAGTATCTTTCCAAAAGTATAATCTACTATCACTTGTAACACCATTACCGTTCTTCATCATAGCATATTCACTTATCTGAACTACACTTACCCTAACATTTGCTTCTAAATTACTTACATTTATAAATTTACTATCTTCTACATCATCTATATATGGATTCCAGTACCAATATATAGTCAATATTTCACTATTTGTTCCATTTTTTTCTAAGAATGAATAATATTTATGTAATTCACTCTTATGATCACTTGTTGTATAAAACTTTAAATTAGTTGGTAAATTAGTTCTTTCTATCTCTAGTGTTGCATACATATCTACAATTGATCCACTTGCATCCATTGTAACAGTAAACTCTCCACTATC
>CAKPJE010000098.1 GCA_934162555.1 uncultured Bacilli bacterium
AAAACAATTTGAAAAGGATTATACTAAAAAAGATATTAACACTTTATCAATTACAAATTATTATATTTATGAGGGTAATATTAAAATAAACTTTAATAAAACAAATTTAACAGAAGAAGAAAAAGAAAACAATTTTGAACTTGTTTATTTAGATAAAAATGAAGTTATAAAAATATTAAATGAGTCTTTAAAAACAGGTACAAGAATAGGTGCGACCATTGATACATTAGAAGTAATAAAAGAATATATGAGGATTTATGGAAGTATTAACAATAAGAAAACCATAGGCTAGTTTAATTATTAATGGCTAAAAAAAATATGAATTTAGATCATGGAAAACAAATTATAGAGGAAAAATATTAATTCATACAAGTCAAAAAATTGAAAAAGAAATGTTATCAAGATTTAAAGATTATAATTTAAATTGTATAGGTGGAACAATAATTGGTGAAGCAGAATTAACTGATTGTATATTAGTTGATGAAAATTTTAATCAAAATTTAAGAAAAATAGATAATGTGGTATATGGAAGAAGTAATCATGTAGAAAAATATGCATGGAAACTAGAAAATGTAAAAAAATATGATGAACCAATACCTATGAAAGGAAAATTAGGACTATGGAACATAGAATGAAATTAAAAAACAAACCATTTGAATTAATAAAAAGTGGTAAGAAAAAACAAGAATTAAGATTATATGATGAAAAAAGAAAATTAATTGAAGTTGGAGATACAATTATTTTTACCAATATAGATACACAAGAAGAATTAAAAGTAGAAGTTATTTATATGCACCTTTATTCTAATTTTAAAGATCTATTCAATGATTTTAACAAAGAAGAATTAGGTTATAAAAAAGACGAAGAATGTAGTTATAAAGATATGGAAGAGTATTATTCTGAAGAAGAACAAGAAAAATATGGAGTAGTAGCAATAGAAATTCAACAAAAAATGTAAAAATGATGTTTATTTTATACTTTATCTATGATAAAATTATATTGTTAGTACAATATAATTATGGAAGGTGAATTTATATGCTAAAAAAATTAAATAAGCTATTTTGGATGATGATTGTATTTTCATTACTTTCTTTAGTAGCTGGTGTGCTTTTAGTTTGGTTCCCAAATGTATCTTTAAATGTAATATCTTACATAATAGCTGGTGTAATGTTACTTTTTGGTATTATTTTGGTTACTGATTATAAAGCAAGAATATTTTACACACAATTTATTACACTCGGAGTTATATTTATAATACTTGGTTCAATATTACTGTTACATAATAATATTATTCAAGTACTTATACCAATAATTATTGGAACATATATTATTGTAAATGAAATTGTTAATATGCAAATTGCTTTAAAATTGATGAAATATAGTAATAGTATGATACTTGCATTTGTTTTATCATTACTTGCATGTGTATGTGGAGTACTTATGATTGTATATCCATCTGATGGTGCGATTGCATTAACTCTTTACATGGGAATTGTATTAATTGTCTATTCTATTTCTGTACTAACGAATATGATAATTTTTAAAAAACATGTAAATGATATAAAAAAAATTATTACTGAATAGAGACTATATGTCTCTTTATTTGTTTTGAGGTGTGTTATGAATTTAAAAATTTTATTTCTTTCTTTTATCATTTATTCAATGATTGGTTGGTTAATGGAAGTTATTTGTAAATTAATTCAATACAAAAGATTTATAAATAGAGGTTTTATGATTGGTCCATGGTGTCCTATATATGGTATTGGTTCAATATCATTAATTCTTCTTTTAGATAATTATAAGAATAATCCAGTTGTTTTATTTTTTATGGCCATTCTTATTTGTTCTGTTATTGAATATACAATTAGTTTTGTTATGGAAAAATTATTTAATGCTAGATGGTGGGATTATTCAAGTAAAAAGTTTAATATTAATGGAAGAATATGTTTAAATACAATGATTCCTTTTGGAATACTAGGTGTACTAGTTGTTTATTTTGTAAATCCTTTTATATCTAATTTACTTTCTAAAATACCATTAAATATATTAAATATTTTGGTATATAGTATATTAATTATTTTTATAATTGATTTTATTATTTCATTTGATATTATTTTTAAGTTTAAGGATACATTAAAGAAAACGGAAAAAGATTCTACTGAAGAAATTAGTAAAAGGGTAAGAGAAGTATTTTTATCTAAGGGTGTTCTTTATAGAAGACTTGTTAAAGCATTCCCTAACTTTAAGAATAGAAAGGAATACTTAACAGAACTTAGAAATAGAATTAATGATAAATTGAAAAAATTAAATTAATATTGTGTTTTGTTGATAATACGAAGTCATCAAAGCTAATATAACTTTACACTTTTTGTGTAAAGTAATAAAAAAATTAAAAAAGTAGTAATTTCCCTTTTTCAAGAGCATTTTTACTAAAATAGGGTGAAATTCGTCTAAGGCGAATTTCCTTTTTTTTAACCTTTTTCATCTCCAATTTAGGAAAAGTCCCATTTGTGTACAATTTCAATATGTGCTAGTATTATGACCAAAGACGAAAAGTCTTAGAAAGAGAGGAAAACATGATAAAAAAATTAAGCTTATTTATTGTACTATTTATGATACTAAATGTATCAGCAAGTACACTAACAAAAACAAATCATGATATCTACTATGTATGGCAAGGAGGAGGAAAACCATACATGTCAGAAAGATACATGACATTTGAAATGGATGGAATAATTGCATATTGCATCGAACCAGGAGTAGGAGTAAAAAGTTATGATTACAAAGAAATGACAGAAGTGCCATTCTCAAAAGAAACTCTAGAAAAAATAAAACTATATGCTTATTACGGTTATACATATAAAAACCATAATACCCTAAAATACAGAATGGCTACCCAAGCACTAATATGGGAAGAAATTAGTAATCAAACAACAACATTCTATACCAAACAATATGGATATGGAGACTATATAAATATCGATGAAGAAAGAAAAAACATAAAAGACTTAGTAGATAAACATACAATAAAACCATCATTTCAAAATACCAAAATAAAAGAATTCAAAGGAACAAAAATTGAACTAATAGATACAAATAATGTTTTATCAGAATTTGAAGTATCAAAAGGAAATGCTATAATCGAAAATAACAAATTAATAATTGAAGTATTAGAAAATGAAAAAATAACACTAACAAGAAAAAAATATGATAACAAAATATCAATATTCTATGAAGGAAAAGAAACAAAAACCCAAGGAATGGCTATCCTATCATTAGATGAATTAGATGAAATAAATATAGATGTTGAAAAAATAGAAGGAACAATAAAAATAAACAAAAAAGCAAACAAAGAAAGTAAATACAGTTTAAATGGCACTATCTACGGAATATACAATTTAGAAAATAAATTAATAAAAGAATTAGAAATAAAAAATGGAGTAGCTAGTACAAATATAGAAAAAGGAAAATATTACCTAAAAGAAATAAAAGCACCACTAGGTTATAAAATAAACGAAACAAAATACTATTTTGAAATAAACAAACAAAACATAAACAAACAAATAGAAGTAATAGATGATATAATAGAAAGTGAATTAATAATTCATAAAGTATATGGAAATGAAAAAAAAACCGAAGAAAATGTAACATTTGAAATATACGAAAATGAAAA
>CAKPJE010000099.1 GCA_934162555.1 uncultured Bacilli bacterium
AACATGCTTCATCAGAAATTTGAATTACATCTTTTACACAATGCCGATAATAATTGTTTTTACATTTTTCTTCTTCTTTTTCAGTACATTTATATAATAAAACTTTATATTTTATTTTATTTTCTGTAACTGATATTTCTGTATATGTTATTTCATCATAATCTATTTTATATCTTGGTAAAGAACATGAGTAGAAAGTGTCATTTTTTTTGATTACATTATTATCTTCGTTATATTTTTTTAACATTTTGTCAGTATATATATTTGTTAGTTCGCTATAATTTCTTAATGTATAGTATGTTTTATCATTTTCATATATTGTTGGTGTTGTTCCAATTATTTCAGTATATGAGTTTTCCATTTCTTTGTATTTTTCTTTTATTATTTCAAGTGCTTGTTCAGTTGATAATAATGTTGGTTTATTGTTTTTATTATTTCCTCTTGCTTCTTCTTTATATGAAGTACAACCTGTTAATATTATAACAAGGGTACAAAAAAGTATTATTTTTTTCATTTTTTCATCCTTTCGGTCTAATATGATTATATAATACTTTTGGTTTCTTGTAAATAGGTTTTGATGATAGTGCTAAATTAAACGCCTTTTTTAATTCCTTTTATTTTGAGAATATATTTTCTAAGCCAGTCTACTGGTATTACTGTTAGAGCAATAAAGATTAAACTTATAAATTCGTTTACTTCTAGACCATATGTTCTAAAAACATTTCCCCCAAAGTAGATAATAATTACTTGGATTGATGCTATAAAGATAATAATTCCTAAGAAAACGGGATTTTTTTTGATGTCTGCTAGGATATTTATTCTGCTTGTTCTGGCATTGAAACTATTAAATATTGTTACTAGAATGAATAGGGTAAAGAAACCGGTCATAAAATATTTGTTTGTTATATCTGGTCTAAACATATGTTTAAAGAATGGGATTTTTAAGAATAGGATTAATAAAAGTGATGAATAAAGACCGGTTACGATTATTTCATTTATCATGTATTGGTTTAAGATTTTTTCATTTCTTTCTTTTGGTTTTTCTTCCATATATTCCATTAAAGGTGGTTCATAAGAGAAAGCTAGTCCTGCAAGGGTATCCATGACCATATTTATCCAAAGCATTTGGACGACTGTTATTGGGGATTCTATGTTTATGAATGGTCCGATTATTGATATTGCAAGGGCACATATATTGACTGTTAATTGAAATATAATGAATTTTCTGATTGATTTAAAGATGGTTCTTCCAAAAAGAATAGCTTTTGTTATTGATAAAAAATTATTATCTAAAATAATAATATCACTTGCTTCTTTGGCAACTTCTGTTCCTGAACCCATTGAGAAGCCAACATCGGCTTTTTTTAAAGCGGGTGCATCATTTATGCCATCGCCTGTCATACCTGTTACATAACCCATGCTTTGTGATATTTTTACGAGTCTACTTTTATCACTTGGTAGAGAACGGGCAACTACACGAAGTTTGGGTAAGATTTGTTTTACTTCATCATCGGTTAAACTTTTTAGTTCATCGCTTGTAATTACATATTCTCCTTCTTTTAGCATGTTTAATTCTTTGGCAATTGATGCTGCTGTTACTTTACTATCACCAGTTATCATAATTGTTTGGATGCCGGCTTTTGATACTAGTTCTAGGGCTTCTTTAACGTTTTCTCTTGGTTCATCACGAATGAGAGCGAATCCTTGTAAAATAATTTCTGCATTTTTTTTGATTCCGAGCATTACTATTCTTATGCCTTTATTTGATAATGCATTTAATTTTTCAATTAGTTTATCTTTGTTTAAAATCATTCTTTCGTAGCCAAATTTATTTATATATTTGTTTGCATTTTTTAATAATTTTTCATATGCTCCTTTTATGTATGTTTTATCTTTTGTTGTAACACTGGAGTATTTTTTTTCGGATGTAAAACTTTCTTTATTTAATATTATTTCATTACTATTTTCTCGTATAAATTCTTTTAATGCTCTATCGGTTGCATTAGATCCTATTGCTGAATGGGTTTCGTTTGAATAAGTACTGTCATTATTTAAAATTAAATTTTCTTTTAAGTATTTGTTTTGGATAACATCGGGGTAGGAATCAATTTCGCCATTTGCATTCATTATTCCGATTACTTCTAGTTTTCCTTTTGTTAGTGTTCCTGTTTTGTCTGTGAATAAAATATTTAAACTTCCTGTTGTTTCAATTCCAGTTAGTTTTCTTACTAGGACATTTGATTTTAATAATTTTTTCATATTTGATGATAATACTAGGGTTATCATCATTGGTAAGCCTTCAGGTACCGATACTATTATGACTGTTACACATAGTGTTAGGGCATGTAATATATGACTTGATATAACCCTGAAATTGGTTATGGTATTTATGATGTTTGCGTAATTAAAGCTGTTATGGATTATGATTACGTTAAAGAGGTAGGAGAAGGAAACTAGTGCTGCTCCGATGTAACCAATTTTACTTATGGTTTCTGCTAATGTTCTTAGTCTTAGTTTTAAAGGACTTTCTTCACTTTCTATTTGGAGTTCTTTGGCAATTTGTCCATATGTTGTATTATTTCCGACTTCATCAACATGCATTAGGGCTTTTCCTTCGGTTACAATTGTGCCTCTATATAGTTTATCGCCAAATGATTTGCTTTTTTCTTTTGCTTCACCGTTTATTAATGATTCATCTAAAGATATTTTACCTTCTATTATGTTTCCGTCGGCGGGTACTTTATCTCCAACTTCAAGAATTATAATGTCTCCTTTTACGATGTCATTTAATTTTATTTCGGTAACTCTTTTTTCTCTTAATGCTTTAGCACTTGTTTCTTCGGCTTCTTTTTCTAGTTTTTCAAATGCTTTTTCACTTCCATATTCAGATATTGTTGATACAATTGATGCTAGTAATATTGAAGCTACGATGCCAATTGTTTCATACCAGTCAAAGTCTTTTAATAAGAAGACTATTTTTACGGCAAGTGCGATTAGGAGAATTCTGATTATAGGGTCTCCGAGGTTATCAACAAAAATGTTGATGATTTTTTTATTTTTTTTTCTTGTTATTTCATTACTTCCGTATTTTTCACGAGATATTTTAACTTCTTCATTTGTTAGTCCGTTCATTTTATCACCTAATATAGTTTATTGGGGATTTATATTTATTTGTTTATTTTTATTCGACAAATATTTTAAGTAATGGTGCGTATAATTATAGTGGTGATAGAATGAATTTTAAAAAGTTAGTGGTATCTATACTTATTCCTTTGGGATTTGGATTTATAACTGGTTTATTAATTAAGACAGATATTTATGGTGAGATGGTGAAACCAGAACTTAGTCCGCCTAAGATTGTTTTTCCTATTGTTTGGAGTGTTTTATATATATTACTTGGTGTATCTAATTATATAATTAATAAGGATAGAAAAGAGGAAACTGCAAATTTAATTTATTATATTGGTCTTGCTATTAATTTGATTTGGCCATTTATATTTTTTAATGCTCGGGAATATTTACTTGCATTGATATGGTTAGTACTTTTAATATTCTTTGTTGTATTAATGGTAATAGAGTATTTTAGAAAAAATAAATTAGCAGGATATTTACAAATCC
>CAKPJE010000100.1 GCA_934162555.1 uncultured Bacilli bacterium
GGAATTATATGAAGAATAATGATAATAAGATTATAAATATTATATTCAGGGTTGTTATTATTGGTGCATTTTTTATTAAATGAATACATGTTTTTTTGCGCCCAATCATTAAAGCTTAGTTTTTCTTCGTCATCATTTTCACAGTATAGCCAATATTTAAATCTAAGTTCTTTTTCAGTAATACCAGTTAAATTATATATTTTATAAATAACAACTTTTTGTGATAACCATTCAAGGAAAGAAACTTTTTCTAATACTGCAATCCAAGATTCATTATATTCTCTTTCTAAGTCATAAAGTGTTCTATTTAAAAATTTAGCAATTGGTGTAACAAGCGAATTATACCATTTTTGTAACCATTTAATAAAACTTAAATCAGTTTCTTCTTTTTTATAATATGCCATTAGTTCCTTTTTAGTCGCACCCATTTTTTTAGCAAGCGTCAATATTTTAATTTCTTCATCTAACCACATTTCAAAATTTTCTTGACAAATTATTATATCAGTGCCTTTTACAAAATCTAAAAAATCATCTATTAATTGATAAGCATGCTTATTAAAGTCCAGCATACACATTATTGGTACACGCAATTCTCTATAAATAGGATTTTTATATTTGGCATCATTTTTATCAAATATAGGTTCTTTTTCTTCCTCTTCTATTATTTTTTCATTAAATGCTTTTTTTAATGTTTCATAAGCATCATTTATAATAGCAGAAAATCTATCAGCATCAGCACTTTTGTTTACATCAGGATGGTGTATTTTCATAAGGCTTATATATCTCTTTCTAATTTCCTCTAAACTAACGCCTTTACTTAATCCTAACGTTCTATAAGCTTCTTTTATCTCCATATAAATCCCCCTAACAACTATAATAATTCTACCATATTTAATAAAATAGTCAAATTTAAAGCTAAAAAAAAATTAATGGTTAAAATAATCATTAACTTTTTTGATTAGTAATAAAAATTCATATAAATTTCTATAATATGTGTACAATAGTTTTTTTGGCATATATCCTATATAAATGTTAGGATCAAACATACAATTGAAGTGTCCTCTTATTAATATGGTATGATCTTTACAAATTAAATCAAAACTAGATCCTGTATAGTCAATAAAATGGTTAAAATCTTCAATAATATTATCATCAAGTTCAACATTATTACCATAAAGACTAAATTTTTTATAGTTTTTAATTTTTTCTAAGTTGATATTATAGTTATTATTTATTGGACATATCATAAAATCTGCGCTATTTTTAGTTTCTGATATTGATATTAGGCCACTAAATATTTTAAATTCATTTTTTATGTTGTTGGTTTCATTTCTATATGTACTTACATCATATATCCAAGTATTACTTATTTTCATATAATCTTCAGATATATATTTTGTATATTTTTTATAGTCTAGTCCATCAAAAAATCTTAAGTATATGTCTTCATTCAAGCCAGTTTTACTTGAATAAATAATGTTTTCATTTACTTCATGTATTAGATCTTTTATTAATTGATTTTTGAAGTAATCAACATAATTTATCATATTTTTGTCATTAATTATTTTTATTTGTTCACTAGCAGGATATTTAATTTTTTTATAGTTTAAAATCTTTTTTAAATAATTAATAAATAGAGCCATTATTAAAATAGTAATGACATAAAAAACAGCTTTATAATCTTTATATATAAATACATAGTTTAAACTTTCTAAAATAATTGCAAGTATTATTAAAAATAAAATATAGTATTTTACTAATAATATTTTTTTCTTGCATTTGTTTCTTAAATTATTTAGTTCGACTGAATGATTTAATTGTAGTTTTTTATATATTTCATCAAAGTTTTTCATATAATCACCATAATAATTATATCTTTTTTTTTAAGCATTGTAAATAGTAGTGCTCTTATATAATTAAATAACTATTCCTTTGAAAAAAATATAAAAAATGACTTATTTTAAATTATTCCTTTGAAAAAAATGCATGAAATCAAAATATTCCTTTGAAAAAATGTAAAGTTATTAAAAAAGTATGTATATAATTGTAAAAAGTGTTATAATATAAGTGGTGATAATTATATGTTAAAAAGAAAAGTACTAAAAAAATTAATTGAATGGAAAGAAAATCATAAAAACAACTGTTTATTAGTTGTTGGTGCAAGACAAGTAGGTAAGACATATATAATAGAAAAGTTTGGTAAAGAAAATTATGAGAAGTGTATAAACATAAACTTTATTCAAAATGAGAGTTATAAAGATATATTTAATGGTAATTTAGATAGTGATACTATAATAAAAAAAATATCTCTTATTGTTCCTAATAGCACCATTATTAATGGCAAAACACTTATTATATTAGATGAAATCCAGGTTTGTGAAAATGCCATAACATCTTTAAAATTTCTAGCACAAGATGAAAGATTTGATGTTATTGCTTCTGGCTCTTTACTTGGTATTGCCTATAAAAGGGTATCTTCTTTTCCTGTAGGATATGTAGAAAGATTAGAAATGAATTCTTTGGATTTTGAAGAATTTTGTTGGGCAAATGGTGTTGATGAACAAGCAATTGATTATTTAAAGGAATATTTTATTAATCTAAAGGAAATACCTAGTTCTATTCATAATAGAATGATGGAGTTATTTAAGGAATATATAGTTATAGGTGGAATGCCAAGAGTTGTTGATGAATTTGTAACTAACCATAATTTTGAAAGCGCAATTAAATTACAAAAAAACATTGTAAGCGATTATAGGGATGATATTATAAAGTATGCTATTGATGATGATAAATCAAAAATTCGCGATTGTTTTGATTCTATACCTAGACAACTTGCTAAGGATTATAAAAAATTTAGATACAATTTAGTTGATAAAAATGGGAATAGTAAAAAATACTTTGGTTGCTTAGAATGGCTATACGATGCAGGTATAATAAATTTTTGTCATAATTTAAGTATTCCTGAATCACCACTTGAGGGTAATAGTAAAGATGATGTTTTTAAGGTATATATGAAAGATACTGGACTTTTGATGTCAATGCTAGAGGAAGGTTCAGCACTTGAAATAATAAATGGTAATTTGGGAATATACAAGGGCGCAATATATGAAAATATTATAGCTGATATATTTGGAAAGTTAGGTAAAAAATTATATTACTTTGAATATAATTCAACACTTGAAGTTGATTTCATAATAAAATATAATAATAAAGTAACTGCAGTAGAGGTAAAATCAGCAGATAATACAAAGGCTAAATCATTAAATTCAATAATGAAAAATTGGGGACTTGAACAAGGAATAAAATTATCTTCTAAGAATATAGGATATTCTAATTCAATAATGAATATTCCTTTATATATGGCAATGTTTTTGTAAATTTAATTTTCAAGAATATTGCTTTTTTCTTATACAAATGGTATACTTAAAAAGTAAAGAATGTTAATAAAGTAATAAAAAATAGAAAGAATGTTGATAACATGAAACCACTAATACATACATACATGTATTACTAAAAAATAAAAAAAATAA
>CAKPJE010000101.1 GCA_934162555.1 uncultured Bacilli bacterium
TAAATATATCATCAGCTGTTTCGCCATTATATAATCCTTTATATCCTGCATTATGAAATTCTGCCATGTTTTTAACGCCTGCAGCAGATGCTACTTTTTGAAGAGTATAATTACCTTGTTTTGTTAGTCTTCTTTGGTAAAATCTTTTTTCATCATCTGATAATGAATCATATTCTTGTTCTGTTATTTCTTGTTTTCTTGTTTGAACAGCAAAATATGTTTGTCCTAAAGCAACAACTTCCTTACTTGGATCTGCATTTTGTACTATTAAATAGCAGGCATATCTAGATAACCTATAATCTTTTATATTAACAACAGCATTGTTGTTTCTCTTTGACAACTTGTTGAGCTCAACAAGTTGTTCATTAACCTTAAATCCAGAATTTTCACATGCTTCTTTTGCTTTATTTAAAACTTTTAAAAAATTTCTCCAATCTTTGTATTCTAGTACTTTTTGTAATTCCCTAGCAAACCAAAATTCGTTTCCATATTCATCTACATGTTTTATATTTTCAAAAGTGTCATTAGTATATTTATTTTCAAGTTTTTTCATTATTCTCCCCCATTTCTATTAATTTTATAATCTTATATTTAATTTTCTAAATAATTAACTTTTTTACCAGTCTTAGTGGCATATTCAATTTCTGATCTTGTACTACTTCCAATATAGCCACCAACATTTATAACAAATATTTCATCAGCCATATCTATTTTTCTCTTATGCATGTCATCAAGCATCTCTTTAGTTTTTTTAATAGTTTCTTCATCCATATTGTCCCATTCACCGGCATGGCCAAATAGCCCAACTGAAATCACAATGTTTCCCTTCAAAGTTAAATCTCTTTGAGCCTTCATAAACTCATCTTTAAATCTAGTTGATCCACATAATGTAATCACTTTATAATTTTTTATCATTTTATTACCTCCTATTTTTTTACTTTTCCAAGTCTAACACAAATAGATGTAAATTTTTTTCTTTTTTTCTTCAATATTTTATCCATTTCATCAGCAACTCTATTAAAATTACATTTCATAAAATGTGTGATTATATATTCAGTGTCATTGATATCATTTGCATATTTATAGCAAAACTCACGAATTGGGGCACATAAACTAAATACCCAGATAGGCGTTACTAGGATTATTTTTTTATAAGACTTAATATCTTTATCAATGTTTTTTAGTTTCATTCCCCATCTATGCATACCAAATCTGCCACACCACCAGAAACCTAATGTACCATCAGTCTTTTCAAATGTTTCTAATTCTAAAATATCAGAACCTATTTTGTCTGCTTCTTCATAAGCGATTTTTCTAGTATACCCCATTCTTGAAAAATATACAACTAAAACATCATTATTTTTGCCTATATTACTATATTTTTTTAAATCAAATTCAAAATGTTCTTGGCTATAGAAAACATAAACCATATAACCTGTTAATAATTGCAAAATACCAATTATAAAATATAATGTTGATAATATATTTAAAGGAAAAATAATAAACTGAATGGTTATCCATAACATCAAAGTAAAGCCAAATATAGTTCCTAGTATTAAACCACTTTTCTTATTTTTAATAATTAAGTATGAAGCAATTAAATTAGATAATCCATTAACAATTATTAAAGCAATACCAGAAAATATATAATTCTGAAATAAAATAGTGCTAAAAGGTAAAACTTTAAAATAAGGAAGTAAATTATCCATTCCAAGTAGCTTTCCAGTTGGTTCTATTAACATCAATAAGCCACCATAAAAAGCTCCTAGTCCTACAAAAAGACACCAAAAAAGAAGAAATATTTTTGTTTTTTTATATCTCATTTTATTTTTCCTACTCTTTTAAATATTATTTTTTTATCTTTCATAGATATTTTAACAACCTCGTACCCAAAAGAAGGTAGTTCTTTTTTATATTCCAAAAAAGAATGATCAATATCAAACCCCAATATATTTTTTATTTCTTCAAAAGATAACTCATAACCATCTTGGTTTTTGCTTTTCAAATAATTCCAAAGTTTTACATACTTACTCATAAACGGCTCAGTCGAATAGACAATTCTCGACTTTCTCCTTTCTTTTTCATTAGTGAAATGTTTGTCTCACTAGAACTCATCATTTTCTATTAAGGCAATAGGATCTTCAAATAATCTTATATACGCATCACCATTATACCATTATAATTCATTTTTTTATTCAATGTAATTACAATTTTTTGATTTTTACACTTTTTCTTCAAATCTATAAATTTTATCTTTTTCAATTCCATCTTTAAAATTAATTTTTATATTTATTACCATTTCCTATTTTCTTATATAAATATACTATATGTTAATTTATCAGTAACAATATTTTAATATGATAAGCCATAATCTTAGTTTCCATATACTATTTGATAAATTTTTAATTTTTTTATTAAGATACTACTATATTCCTACCATAAAATTGTTTCTTTAAAACTAATACCTTTGGTTTATCCAATACTTGTTGTTCTTGTTCTAATTTTTCCATCTTGACTTGATTTTGATATTTCTTTAGTAATAATAAATAATTTTTATATTGTTTTAATACAATGATTTTTTCCTTATTTGTCATAAAATTTTCCCCTTACACTTATATAGTGTCGGTTTTATAAATTTGGTTAGTAATTTTTTACTAAGTTATGCCAAAAAAAGCAGAATTTATCTGCTATTTATATGGATTAGTTTTACATTTTCATAATATAGACATCATTACCATGCTTTTTAATTAAAGAAATTAAATCGCTAACTTTTAACCAGATGGTTGCAGTATTATCATTTGGATGCACGCCTATGATATCATTAAAATAACTGTCTATGAAAAGTTTAACTTTTTTATTCTTATCATTTAATAAACCTAATGGTGTTACTGCACCTGGATATAAATTTAATATTTCTTTCAGTTCATCAGAGGAAGCAAAGGTAAGTGGTCTTGTATTATATTCTTTTCTAAACCTTTTTAAATCAATTTTTTTATTACCTTTAATTACAAATAAATAGTAGTTTTGTTTTTTATCATCACGAACAAAGATATTTTTAGCATCAACATTTTTGTATAAAAAATCGATGTTTTTTAAATCTTTCATATTATATACTGCTTGATGCTCTGTAACATCAAACCATATTTTTTCTGCTTTTAAATAATTATATATTTCTTCTTTATTCATATTTTAAACCTGAAATTTTGTTATATCATTTACTTTAAGTGCTAGATAAGGAATATTTTTATTACTTTCTTTAATAAAAAGTGCAAAGGTATCATTAATTTCAAATGTTCTAATTTCTTCATGAATTAATGATGTCATTTTAATTCCAATTGCTGCTTCACTTTTTATTTTTCCTCCCTTTTCATTAAGAGAAAATTTTATCGTTTGAATAGCGTTTTCAATAGTAATTTCTTCATTGCTATATGTTCTAAATGGTTTATTTTCTAATTCTGTGTAAGTCTTTAATACATCTAGTTCAATCATTGGTGCTTTGAATTTATCACTTTTTTCAAAATGTCTAT
>CAKPJE010000102.1 GCA_934162555.1 uncultured Bacilli bacterium
ATATTCCCTAGTCCCATAGTTATCAACAAAAATTATATTTTTTTTATTTTTTAGTAATACATGTATGTATGTATTAGAACTTTCACGTTATCAACACTCCTAATCATAAAATTTACTCTTATCAACTTTTTTATATCTTATTCTCCAAACATGTCTTTTTTTATATTCATCATATACCCTATAAGGAATATATAATTCTACAGTATCATCATTAATAATATAAGTTGACTTATATATATTATTACTAATATTCTTTAATTCATCTAACTCAGTATTTATCAATTTAGGTTTACTAAAATTAATACCATCAGTAGATTCAGAATAAAATAATTTATACTTTATCATAAAAAGCCAAACATATTTGTTATTTATATATTGTATTTCCCCATGCCATATTCTACCATTAAAATCAGAAACACTTACATTAACAGGTTTAGTATAAGTAATTAAATCATCCGATTCAATATACCTAACACTATTATTATAATTAACATACCAAATCTTATATTTATTATTTAGTTTAACAACAGATATACTCATATATTGTTCATTAGGATCATTATTCAAAATAATTTTAGCATCACTCCAAGTTGTGCCATCACTTGATGTTTTCATATAAACATAATTATTTGAATCTGATGAAGTTTTGCGATAAAAAAGTTCAAAATGATCATTATCATATAACATATAAGGATCTGAATAATATGTACCATTCCAATATTTACTAGGATAACCACTTATCGGATTCTTTAAGTTATCAGGCTCAACAAAATGGGTTCCATCATTTGATACAACCATTGAAGGATTTTCATAAAAAGCCGTATTATAAGGATATGGTGTACTTACTAACCAGTACTTATAACCATTAACAGGTTTCTCAAAATACAAAACCTTAGGATGGGTAGTTTCATTTGATTTTTCATAAGTCGGAATATTAACCCACTCATTAACCTCAATATTCTTTAACTTTTCTTCTTTAATCTTTACAATTTTTTCCTTTTCAATTACTACAGGTTTCTTTTCAAATACCCAAGAAAATATAAAACCCATACAAAAGGCAACTATAAATGTTAAAGTTATAAAGCATATAGATAATCTTTTTTTCATAAATTTCTCCACAAAAAGGTGGTACCAATGGTACCATCTATTTTAAAAGCCTCGTCTCCTTAAAAATGGTGGTAACTCATCAGAATCATCTGAATCATCCTTATTATCTAAATCAACTCTTTTATATAAAGGCTCAGTTTTTTCATCAAAACCTGTTGCTATAACAGTAACAATAACCTCATCATTTAAATTTTCACTTATAATAGCACCAAAAATTGTATTTATATCAGTATTAGCACTTGTCCTAACAACTTCAGCAGCTTCTTCAACCTCAAATAAAGTTAAACTATTACCACCAGTAACATTAATTATAGCATCCGTTGCACCACTAATACTAGTTTCAAGTAATGGACTTGATACAGCTTGTTTAGCAGCTTCAACAGCTCTGTTTTCACCCGTTCCAATACCAATACCTATTAAAGCACTTCCACGTTTTTCCATAACTGCTTTAACATCAGCAAAATCTAGATTTATTAATCCTGCTACAGCAATTAAATCTGATATTGATTGAACACCAGTTCTAAGAACATTGTCTACTTCTCTAAATGACTCTAATAAAGGTGTAGTTTTATCTATCAAATCTCTTAATTTATCATTTGGTACAACAATTATTGTATCAACATGTTTCTTTAATTCTTCAATACCAGCTAAAGCATTTTCCATTCTTCTCTTTCCCTCAAAAGAAAATGGTTTTGTTACTATTCCAACTGTTAAAGCACCTAAATTTTGGGCAATTTCAGCAATAACGGGAGCAGCACCTGTTCCTGTTCCTCCTCCCATACCACATGTTATAAAAATCATGTCAGCGCCTTTTAAAGCTTCTTCTATTTCTTCTTTTGATTCTAAAGCAGCTTCTTTACCTATTTCCGGTTTTGAACCAGCACCTAAACCATGGGTTAATTCAATTCCTAACTGAATTTTTGTTTCAGCTTTTGATTTTTCTAAAACTTGCTTATCGGTATTGGCAACTATAAAATCAACACCTTGTAATCCTGATTCTATCATTCTTTGAACAGCATTATTTCCGCCACCACCGACACCTATAACTTTTATTTTTGCTAATTGATCCATTTCTAATCCAAACATACTTTTCCTCCTTATTCGTTAGCAAAGAAATTAATTACTTTACTAATCATGGTTTCATTAGTATTTTTACGAGGTGATGACAAAATAGTTTCATTTTCACTATCAACCATTGTACTGTTTTCACCTTTTAATTTTAATTTATTTATATAGTACACTATATTACCTATTACAGCCGAATATCTATTATCAGATGCCCCTAATAATTTTACTTTTCCGATGGTTGCGCTATCTCCTAATACCTGTTTTAGTAAAACATCAAAATAATTTATATTTACTGTACCTCCTGTAATAATTATATACGAAAATTGTTTATCAGTCAAAGAATATATTTCTTTTTTTATAAAATTCAATATTTCTTCTAATCTTGATTCAACTACTTCACTTACTTCTTTTTGATTTAATTTTATATTATTTATACTTATTACATCATTTACACTTGCATATTCTGATTTAGCAACTGCAAATTTTTCTTTTACCATTTCTGCTTCTTTTAAATCTAATTTAAATATATAAGACAAATCATTTGTTACATTTGATCCACCCATTTGTAAAATCGAATTTTTAACAATTATTCCTTTATTAAACAAGGAAACAGTTGTTATATTATGACCTATATTTACAACAATCCCAATAGAATTATTTATTCTTTCATTTTTGAAAGCATATAAATCCCCTATTTCATTGATTGATATATCATCTACTTCAATACCCATTTTGTCAAATAAATTAATTACAGAATAAATATTTTTTTTAGGCATTGTTATTAGAACAGCTCTTACAAATAAATTTTTTCCTTTTTTACCTTTGGGATCTAAAAGTAATGTTTCATCATCAACGGCAAAGTCAATCGGAATAATTGTAAGCATTTCTTTACCCGGTTCTATATTACCCTTAGCGCTATTTTGTAAGACTTTTACAACATCTAAGCCAGTTACGACTTTTTCAATACTTACTTTTCCTCTTACAACATTAAAATCAGAAAAATATGATGGAACATTAACAATTACTTTGTTTATTCTTATTCCTAAATCTTTTTCTAATTCTCCTATTGCTTTAGATATTGATTGGAGAGCTAGGTCAAAATCAACTATGACTCCTTTTCTTATTCCGGCACTTTTAACTGTAGAGGATGCTAGTAAGTTCAATTTACCATTATATAATTCACACGTAAGTGCTTTTATTGTATCACTACCGAGATCAATACTTGTGTAAATATGCCTCATATACCTAACCACTCCTCCTACTATTTATAATTATACAATATTTTTTTTTAAATGGGAAGTGATTTTAAAAAAATATTAAATTATTTTGTTTTTGATTAAAGTGTTC
>CAKPJE010000103.1 GCA_934162555.1 uncultured Bacilli bacterium
GATAATATATATCCATGGAGTGAAATAAAAAGTTATAATTATAATGCAAATACAAGAAAAGTAACAGCATGGTATGGAGATAGTAACTTTAAGTTTGATGGAAGTAATGGAGAAGTATTAACATATATACCAGGATTTTATTATAAGAGGGAAGTCGTAAATGGGATGGAATATCAATATATATCAAAGTATGAACAAGAAGGCTACTCATATAGTGAACCATTTAGTGTTGGAAGATATAAAATAAGTAGAGCCTCTAGCTTATCTGATACAAGTTCAAATAATGATGGAAAAATAGAATTGATGGCTGCACAAGCCGGCAATCGTGATATGGGTGATTTTGATATAAATACAGAAAATATTTCTTCTAGAAGTGGAGCAAAGCCATTAACATATCAAAAAATAGGTTATTTTAGGGAGTATGCATCAAAATTAGGAAGTGATTTTTCAATTATGGATTATCACTGGTATGTACTACAAATGTTATATTTAGTAGAATATGCTGATTATGATAGTCAAACAAAACTAGGTTTTGGGGTTACATATGATTCTAGTAGATTGGGAGCAATTCTTGGTGGAACTGATGAACTTGGTATGCAATCAGGTTGTTTAGTTAATGATGGCAAGCATAGTATGATATATAGAGGAATAGAAGATATATATGGAAATACAGCTGATTTTCTAGATGGAATAAATATAAAAGATTACCAAGCATATATCAATTATGACTTTACAACATATAAATCAGATACATTTGATGGAAATTATAAAGCATTAGGCTACATAAATAAATCATTAGGAGATGATGGTGGTCGTGGTTGGATAACTAAGTTAGGTTATGATAGCAATAACCCATTAATAGGTTTGCCTACAGAAATAGATACAACTAATACTGATTTAAATAATCCTCCAGGAATTAAAGATGCATGTTTTGGAAATTCAGGGGACACGATATTAGTGGTCGGCGGCGCGTATGATATTTCTAATTATGCTGGCTTGTGGTTGTCTTATGCTGTTTATGGTTCTGATTTTGATATTGATTTTGTTGGCTCGCGGCTTATAAGACATCAAACTAGTGTAGGTCGTCAAGAACATATAAAGTAGAAAAAATAAATAAACAGAAGTTTTAAATTATACAAAAAAAGTAACTTATTTAACAGTTACTTTTTCTTCTATCTCAGTAATAATAGGTAGTATAATAGGATTTCTACCAGTTTCAGTTTTAATATAATTAGATAAATTAGTAATAATATCTGCCTTAATATCATTTTTATTTTTCTTAATCGATTTCAAAACAATATTTGAACAAATATTCTCTAAATTCTTCAAAATATCTTCGCTCTCATTAACAGTAACAAAACCCCTAGTAGTAATATTAGGTCTTGTTAATAATCTATCATTACAAATAGTTGCACAAGCAATAACAATCCCATCATTACTCATAGATCTTCTATCCCTCATAACAGAATTAGAAACATCCCCCAAACGGTTACCATCAACATAAATATCATTAGCAGGAACACTACCATCCCTCTTAACAACACCCTTGTAAATAGATAAAACATCACCATTATTTAAAACAAACGTGTTTTCCTCAGGAATACCACATTCCTGCGCTATCTCAGCATGTCTCTTTAACATTCTATATTCACCATGAGCAGGCATAAAATATTTAGGCTTAATTAACCTTAACATTAACTTCAATTCTTCCTCACTACCATGACCACTAGTATGAATATCATTTAAAGAAGTATTAGTATAAACATTAACACCCTTTAAATATAACTTATTAATAGTTCTTGAAATACTAAGAGCATTACCAGGAATAGTAGAAGATGAAAATATAACAATATCTCCCTCTTGGATCTTAATCTGTTTATGACTACCATCGGCAATTCTCGTTAAAGCAGCTAATGGTTCACCTTGAGAACCAGTACACAATAAACAAACCTTATTATTTGGTAATCTATTAGCTTCCTCAGGAGTAATAAAAATATCCTTATGTTTTATATAGCCACCCTCAATAGAAATCTCAATATTATTCTCCATACTTCTACCAAAAATAGCAATCTTTCTACCCCTCTTATAACAAGTATCAACAATATGCTTTAACCTATAAATATTAGATGCAAATGTAGCAATAATAATCCTACTATCAGTTGAATCAAAAATATCATTCAAAGCCTCATCAACCTTAGACTCGGATTTACTCATACCCGGATTTAAAGCATTAGTACTATCACTAAGAAGAAGCGTAACACCCTTATGACCAATACTAGCCATCTTATGAAGATTCGCAACTGGTCCAATAGGTGTTAAATCAAACTTAAAGTCACCCGTAACAACAATTGTACCATTAGGTGAGTGAATACAAACACCATGAGAATCAGGTATAGAGTGAGTAGTAATAAAAAATTCAACACTAAAATATTTAGTCTTAACTACAGTTTTTTCAGTATAAACAATTAAATTTTTATAAGGTATATTTTTTTCAGCAATTTTCTTTCTAATTAATCCACATGCTTGATTAGGAGCATAAATATATGGAACATTAACAGACTGTAGTAAAGAAACTATACCACCAATATGATCTTCATGACCATGAGTTATAAATAAAGCCTTAATTTTACTTTCATTTTGTTTCAAAAAAGTATAATCAGGAATAACATAGTCAACACCCTTAATATCACTTTCAGGGAAAATAACACCAGCATCAACAATAATAATCTCATCATCATGACACACAACATACATATTCTTACCAACTTCACATAATCCACCTAAAGCGAATACTTTTGTTTCTTTCATAGATTTCCTCCTTTCTAAAAAAATTTCGACTTTATAATTATATACTTTTTTTAGGATTTTTGCAAGTTTATATGGCATTTACTTTAGAAATAGGTTATAATTACTATAGAGGTGTAAACATGGGAATATTTGACAAATTTAAGAAAATATTTAATAAACCTGATGTAAATGAATATGATAAGGCTTTAGAAAAAACAAGAAGTAATTTTACATCAAAATTAGGTAACTTATCAAAAAAATACAAAGAATTAACAAATGAATACTTTGATGATCTAGAAGAAATACTTATCATGGCCGATATTGGTGTTGATACAGTAATGAAATTAGTAGACAAATTAAAGAAAAGAGTAAAAGAAGAAAAAATAACAAGTCCAGAAGAATTAAAAGAAATAATCGTTGATGAAATGTTTATCATATATGTTGATGGCGATATATTAACCAATAAAATAAATGTTAATAAAGAAGGCCCAACAGTATTATTATTTGTTGGTGTAAACGGAGTTGGAAAGACAACAACAATTGGTAAAATAGCATACCAATTAGTTCAAAAAGGCCAAAAAGTTTTACTAATAGCAGGAGATACCTTTAGAGCGGGCGCAGTTGAACAAATCCAAGAATGGGGTAGAAAATCAGGCGCTGATGTATATTATAAAGAAGGAGCTGATCCAGCAAGTGTAGTTTATGATGGATTAGTAAA
>CAKPJE010000104.1 GCA_934162555.1 uncultured Bacilli bacterium
AAGTTGAGCAATGTATTGAGAATTGAATTACCTAACCATAAAAAGTGTTAGAAAAGAATTATGATAAAAAAGATATATCTGACATAACAGGATTAACGATCGAAGACATTAAGAAACTAGAAAATCAAGAGCAATCTTGATTTTTGACATTTTCTATTCTAATCTTTTACAATATATTAATATAATGCCAAACTCATTTTTTTCTAAAAAAACTATAAAATGAATTTTAAATTTAAAAAAAATAATGTATAATATATCAGTCGGAGGAAATATATGGACAAATTAATTTTAATTAAATATGGAGAATTAACTACCAAAAAAGATAATAGAAAATTTTTTATAAAAGAATTAGTAAATAACATAAGAAAAAAAATAGATGATATAGAAATAGAATATAGTTTAGATAGAATGTATATAAAAAGTAATAATATCGATGATACAATATCTAAACTAAAAGAAGTATTTGGTATTTATAGTATAATTGAATGTTACAAAGTAAACACTAATATTGATGAAATAAAAGATACAATCTTAAATATATTGAAAAATAAAAATTTTAAAACATTTAAAGTTGTAACTAAAAGATCAGATAAATCTTTTCCTATTTCCTCAATGGAATTTAGCAGTAAAATTGGTGGTATTATATTAAAAAATATAGAATCAAAAGTAGATGTTCATAATCCAGATATTTACGTAAACATTGAAATTAAAAATGGTCATACTTATATTTATACAAACGAAATAAAAGGATTAGGTGGATATCCAGTTGGTGTTCAAGGGAAAGGATTACTAATGTTATCTGGTGGTATTGATTCACCTGTTGCTGGTTATTTAGCTTTAAAAAGAGGAATAGATGTAGAATGTATATATTTTGATTCGCCACCACATACATCGATTGAAGCCAAAAATAAAGTAATTGATTTAGCAAATATCTTAAATAAATATAGTGGTAAAATTAAAATATTTGTTGTACCTTTTACAAAATTACAAGAAACAATTTATAAAAATGTTCAAAATGAATATATGATTACAATTATGAGAAGAATGATGTATCGTATTGCTCATAAATTAGCTCTAAAAAATAAATGCAAAGTTATAATAAATGGTGAATCAATTGGTCAAGTTGCAAGTCAAACACTAACTAGTATTAATACTATTAATAGTGTTACTAATTTTCCTATTATTAGGCCAGTTTGTTGTTTAGATAAACTAGAAATAATTGAAATATCAAAAAAAATTGGTACATATGATATTAGTATTAGACCATATGAAGATTGTTGCACAGTATTTGTTCCTAAACATCCATCTATTAATCCAGATATAAATAAAAGTTTAGAATTTGAAAAAAATTTTGATTATGAATCATTAATTGATGAAGCAATAAATAATGTTCAAGTTATTTATAAATTAGATAGAAATAAACATAGTGATTTATTGTAAAAAATTACCATTATAATTTATTTCATCTTACACATTATATTAATGTGATGGAGGTGAAATAAATGAATACAAACAATAAGTTCGTAACAAATGGTTCAAAACAAGCTATCGATAAAATGAAATATGAAATAGCTAGTGAATTAGGTGTTAATTTAGGACCTGATACAACTGCTCGCGCTAATGGTTCAGTAGGTGGAGAAATCACTAAAAGATTAGTTCAAATGGGTGAACAACACTTAGGATCATACCAAGCTAAATAACAAAAGAATAGCCTAGGCTATTCTTTTTTTAACTAAAAAAGTGTTATCCTTTAATAACACTTTCTTTATATTCCTTATCTTTACTATTTGAATCATAGATACAGGAAGTTTTATATTCCATATCAAATATAGGACTAATATTTTTTTTATAACTATTAACTATTTTCATATCAGTTTTAATACTTGATAAATACTTTTGACCTTTTTTAGAAAATCCTAACACTCTTATATAATTTATATTTCTATCAGAATTTTTTTCTGTTTGACATAATACATGAACTAATAATCTTTTAATCCTATTATAAGTATATCTTTTACATTTTACCTTTAATATAAAATCATCTAAATTATTTGAATCATAAATATATTTTTTTAGTCTATTTTCAATTCCTTCATCCATACCCAATATATTATTTAAATTATTGCTTGATATAATTTGATATTTTATTAAATCAAAATAATTACTTAAATCTCTATATTCAATTAAAGATACATCATAAGGTATATAATTTTTAATATCAATATTATTTTTTAAACCATTCCTAATAGCAGAACTAGAACAAATCTTATCTAGCTTTTTTGAATTATAATCATTTGTTCTTTTGATAGTATAAGCCTTAATATTATAATTGTTTTTGATAATTTCTTTGATATAACTAATTCCAAGTATATCATTTGGTTTATCTATATTTTCATCATATAAATTAGAAATAGCTTTTGGATAACTAATATTATTATTAATTATATTTTTTATTTTTTCATCATTATTTAATTGTATTTTAGCTAAACTATATAACTTATCAACATCATTACATTCAGAACCAAATACTAATGTATCTATTTTTAATTCATTTAGAATTTTTAAAGCAGCATAAGCAAAATAATCAGCACTTTGAGTTGCAAAAAGATAAGGAAGTTCAACTACAACATCAATACCATTTTCTAAAGCAATCTTTGTTTTATTCCACTTATTAATAACACTAACATCACCGCGCTCTGTAAAGTTGCCACTCATAATGCAAATTATAGAATGATGGGGAAATAATTTCTTTATTTCTTCAATAAAATATTTGTGCCCATAATGGAATGGGTTAAATTCAGTAATAATACCTACAGATTTCATAAAATCACCAATATAATAATACCATAAAAACTTGCATTTTGTTATATTTTTTTGTATAATACTCTAAGAGAAGTGAGAGGGAGCGTGAGTATGAATATAGACATAACAAAATTAAGAAGTAATTTTGAAAAATCAATTAACATTGATGAAGAAGTAAATAATATTACCGAAGGCCTTGAAGGCACAGACATAAAAAGAATTAAGAACTTAAAAATTACAGGCTATATAGATAGAGATGTTATGGACGAATATCATATTTATCTAAAAATAGAAGGTACATTGATACTAGAATGTGCGATTACATTAAAAGATGTAGAATATCCAGTATCAATAGAAATTGATGATAATTATGAAGATTTAATGGCTGAAATAGGAGAAAATGTAAAAAATATAACAAATTCACTTGATATTTGGCCAATTGTATGGCATAATGTATTATTGGTTGTACCAATGCGTGTTGTAAGTCCTGGAGCCGAAGCTGAAGTAACAAAAGGTGAAGGCTGGGAATTTATAAGCGCTGAAAATAACGAGAAAGAGGTGTAAACATGGCTGTACCATTTAGAAAAGTAAGTAAAACTAGCGGAAGAATGCGTCGCACACACTATAAAATAAGTGCTAACGCTACAACAACATGTCCAAAATGTGGAGCAGAAATAAGACCACATCGTGTATGTAAAGAAT
>CAKPJE010000105.1 GCA_934162555.1 uncultured Bacilli bacterium
AAGATTTCCATATCTTCAACTGATATATTATCATTTATTTTTTTATTAATTATAGAAATGATTTTCTTAGAATTAAAATCAAAATTAAAATAATCAAATACCATATTTATTTTATTTGATAAATTTAGTTCCTTATATTCATCATCACTAAATATAACATCTTCTAAAATATTACCATTAGAAATACTATTAATATCATTTACAATTTTATAAAAATAATTTTTGTTTTCTATTTCCAAACAATTGATATAAGAATTATCAAAACCAATATTATTATCTATATATTTTATACTTAATTTCATAATACAACTAACCTATCCTCATTATCTATAACATTACTATTAGATTTGCCAATTATATATTCTATATCGGCATATTGTTTTTCAGTAACATTTAATACTTGAATCAAACCTTTGCTAGGAGCATTTTTCCTAATTTTATTTATATTGAATTCTGCTTGTTGTAAATTAAGTGCCAGTTTAGAATAAACTGATTCTTGTAGCATTATATAACCTTCATTTATTAAAAACTTATGAAATAATTGATAATTTCTTTTATCTTTATAATAAATATTTGGTAAATCAAAAAATACTATTGTTCTCATTACTCTATACCTCATATAATGTAAATTCCTTATATTTTTTGTTTTCACTTAAATTATCTAATGTGTTTTTTGTATACATTTTAATAATATCTTTCAATGTATAGTTTTTACCTAAATATTTATAATTATTATTGAAAATATTAATTAAATCTAACTTATATTTTGAATCAAATTCCCTTGTTTGATTGTAGTAAACAAAATTATCTATTATAGGTCTAAATGGTTCCATTAAATCACAAGCCAAATTAAATTGGTTAAATTCGCTTTTATGATGTATTCCTAATTGAGTTAAGTAACCATTATTTATTATTTCTTTATTAAAATTAGATAATAATATACTATAACCATAGTTTAATGCAGCATTTATATCATCATTAGCATTCCTTACAAATTTTTTAGTAAATAAAGAATTAAAATATACTTTAGCAGAATGTGCTTCTCTGTTGGTTTTATCCCCTACTCTAACATCATTTACATAACTCATTAATAGTTCATAATTATCAGAATTTATTTTATGTAATAATAAGGCTTGATTAATTATTTTATTTTTAACTATTAAAGACCATAACTCATCTTTTTGTTTATTACTCCATTTGATTTGGGTAAGTATTTTTTTACTTGTATTATGACTTGAATAAAAACTACTTAGTTCACCGAATGGGTTATGTTTTTCATCACAAAATATAATATTAATTTTATTATCAGCTAATTCTTTCAATAGATAGCTAGAAATAGATACAGCTATAGAATCTACTATTATTGTATCTATTTCACTTAAGTGAATGTATTTCTCTTCTAATTCACTTTTTACAGCTAAATATCTATTTTTATAACTTAGTTTAGATTGTTTAGTTATTACAACTGTTCTAAAACTCATATGTTCTTTCTTTTAAACCAGTAACAGATTGTGTGATTAAAGTAGCATGGTCTATTATTCGGCCATTCTTTTTACCAAACGCAAGTGAGTGTTCAATATATTTAAAATTAGCATTCTGACTATTAAAACTTAATAATTTCAAAAGCTCAGTAATTGCTTTTTCTTCATATTCTATAGAAATTAATGATTCATTAATTATATCTTTTAGTTCATCTGTTAGGTTAAAATAAAGTTTGTATTCTGTGGATATTTTTTCATAGATGTAATTTAATATTTCTTTTAAATCATTTTCGTATTTATTATAGTCAAAAGAATCAGATTTTTTCTTTTTATTAAATAATATATTTAATGTGTATTTCCACTTATTAAGATTTATTTTGTCTATCTTAAACTCTCTAGCATTACATACTTCAACTTTATCAGATGCACCTACTAATGAACATATCTGATCATTCCATTTTATTTTTGTATAAAAAGGTATTTTTAATATTTTATTTTCACGATCAAGAACATAAGAAATTATTGTATCATTTTCTAAATTAAGTAAATTTTTAATATAACTATTTATAACTGTTGTATCACTACTTGATTGAGTATCAATAAGAATAGGAATACCAATCATTTTTTGAATTATTTTATTTCCTTTAGTGTACTTTACAACAACAGCATATGCTGGATTTAAGCTAGTGTATGAACCATATAATTTAGTATCTAATCCCTTTTTTAATTCAACTCCTGCAAGTCCTTTTGAATTTTTAGTTTGATTATAAAATTCTCCTGTTTTAATTTCAGTTTTCTTACTTATTATAATATCATTTCTATATAGCGTGTTTTCTATAGTTTTATTAAAATTGATGTTGTCAAATACTTCACCAGTTTTTACATTTACATTTCTAACACCATTATCAAGGCTATTTATAACATATCCATAATTTAAATCTTTATAGTTTTTATTTTCATATAATTTTTTACTTAATTCTTTTAGCTCATTAAAATCTATATTTTTATTTATATATTTATTTTGATATATACCTAGACATATCGCTAAGTATGCATCATGTGCATGGTGATAATCATTTAATTCTCTAAATTTATAAAGTTCAAATTTCTCTCTATAATTATGAGATAAATTTGCATGTAAATAAATTATTTTAGTTTTCTTATAAAAATTATTTAATATATTTGCAACATGTTTTGTTATTTGTCTTGTTTCAACTAATTGTCTATTAATAAAGCCTTCTATTTGTTCTGGTGTATACTCTTTTCTTGTTAAAGCAAATTCTTTTTTAGCAGATATTAAACCGCACTTTTTAAGATAAGACCACCATTTAGTGCTTTTATCACGATATTCTTTTGGTAAAACCAAAGAATCTCTTTTTTTCTGGTTTTCTTCTTTTAAAACCAAAGCTTTATTATCAATTGAATCATCTTTAATTAAAGATTGTGGCATTATATGATCAACTTCATATTCACTTAACCTATTAATATCCAATTCAGTACCTGTGTATAAACTTCTACCAAGTTGTATAAAGTATAAAAATACTTTTTCTGTGAATTGATTATCTGGTGTTTCATTTAGTTCTTTATTTAATTCCTTATAGTTTTCAACTTGTTCTTTAATTCCTTCATATATATTTTTTAGATATTCTTTTCTTGATGTTGATCTCTTTTTTTCTTCTTCACTTCTTGCCATTTCAATAGATATACTTTTTGGTTCATAGCCTATAAAATTAACTATTTCTTCAACAACTTTTAAAGCTTGATATATACCTCTTTTATTTTTAGGGGAAGTTGCTAAATCTTTAACTAATTCATAACTTATTTTTTCATTTTCATTAACTACATTTAATTTATTGATTTCATCTTGAAAATGATAATCTTTATTATTTAATATTTGCATTAAATTTTCATCAGTTTCTAAAAGCAAATCCATTATATTTTTTCTTTCTTTTGTTTCTGGATTAGTATAGTAAATTTTATCAAGCAATTTCTTTGATAACGAACTCCAACCAGAATACTTT
>CAKPJE010000106.1 GCA_934162555.1 uncultured Bacilli bacterium
TTTACTACTACTTATATTACTTAATACATAAGATTCAGTTATATTTTTATTTTTTTCTATTAAATTCATTAATTTTTCATCATTAGATATTAATAATAGATTACCTTTTAATTTTCTTATTTCTTCTTTCATTTTGCACCTTTTAATATATCATTTATTATATAACTAGTAATTAATATTCCAGCAACACTTGGTACAAATGATATACTACCTAATTTTTTTATTTCTTTTGGTTTTTCAGTAGAACATATAACTATTACTTTATTGTTTTTAAATGTTTTTCTTAATTTCTTAGCAATAGGATCATAACTAGTCTTACTTAATTCTGTTATTTTTAATTTGGTTGGATCTAACTTTTTAGCAGTTCCCATACTTGATATAAATTTTATTTTTCTTTTTAAGCATTCTTTTATTAAACATTCTTTAGTTTTTAAACTGTCACAAGCATCTACTATATAGTCTACTTTTTCTTCAAATAATAAATTAATATTATTTTCATCTATAAATTTATCTATTTTTTTTATTTCAATATAAGGGTTAATACTTTTGATTCTTTTTTCTAATTCATCAACTTTTTTTAAACCTATATTATTTTGATTAGTAAATAATTGTCTATTTAAATTAGTTATATCAATTATATCAGAATCTACTATTATTATTTTTTTTATAGGATTTCTTATTAATGTTTCAACTGTATAAGATCCTACTCCTCCTATACCTAATACTAGTACTACTTTATCTTTTAATTTATTTATATCTTCATTTAATAATAATTCTACTCTTTCAAACATATACATCACTTAATTAGTATATCATTTTTTAATAAAAAAAGATAGGGTTTACCTATCATTTATATTGCTTTTAAAGTTATTTTTGATGAATAGTCACAAGTATTCTTCATAGCTGTAGCAATTGTTTCAGTATCAGTAGTGTAACCAAGTATTACATAAGCATTAGCATCAGTTAAAGCACCTACAAACATAGAAGTATAACTAGTTGTACCAGTGTTCATTATATTTATCTCTGTTTGAAGTTTTTTACAACCATAAAACATATAACCCATATTTGTTACATTCGATGTATTAAAGCTACTTAAATTCAAACTTGTTAAAGATGAACAACTTTGAAACATAGAACCCATATCTTTTACATTTGAAGTATTAAAGTTACTTAAATCTAAGCTTGCTAAGAATGTACACTTTTGAAACATAGCACTCATATCTGTTACTTTTGACGTATTAAAGTTACTTAAATCTAAACTTGCTAATGATGAACAGTCAGAAAGCATATATGACATACTTGTTACTCGAGATGTATTGAAGTTACTTAAATCTAATGCCGTTAAGGATGAACAACCAGAAAACATAGATCTCATATTTGTTACATTTGATGTATTAAAGCTACGTAAGTCTAAGCTTGTTAAGGATGAACAACTAGAAAACATTTGACCCATACTTGTTACTCGAGATGTATTGAAGTTACTTAAATCTAATGCCGTTAAGGATGAACAACTAGAAAACATAGAAAACATATTTATTGCAATTAATGTATTAAAACTGCTTAAATTCAAACTTGTTAAAGATAAACAACTTTGAAACATAGAACCCATATTTTTTACATTTGAAGTATTAAAATTATTATTAAAACTAATTTGTACCAAGTTTTTAAAACCATAAAACATACTAAAACAATCAGATGGTGCAAATATTGGCACTTCACTTACTATGTATAAATTATATAAAGTCTTTTCTGTGGTTGTACTTGTACTACTATCTGTTTCAGATACTGTTAGACCGCTATCAACTAAATAACCATATACTTTTTTCTTTTGACTTGTACTATATGATATATCCCAACATAAGCTTTCTTCTGTACAACTACTTGGTACATTACTTAAATCATTACCAAAAGTTATTGTTCTTATATATGGTTTATATGTATTATTCCAAAATTCAGTTCCGTTACGCCCATTCTTCATCATAGCATATTCACTTATCTGCACTGCACTAATACTAATATCAGCACTCAAACTCTTACCAACATATTTATTATCATCCTCATCATCATTAAAAGGATTCCAATACCAATATACAGTAATAGTCTCACTCTTAGTACCACTTACTTCTAAAAAAGAATAATAAGTTTTTAGCTCTGACTTATGATCAGAAGTACTATAAAACTTCAAATTATCAGGTAAAACTTTCCTATCAATCTTTAAAGTCACATACATATCAACAGTAGAACCAGTACTATCTAAAGTAATATCAAAAGAACCACTATCACCAGGTAATAGTTTATTACCCAAATTAATAACCTTAGTCTCTCCCTCATCAGTTAAACCAGTAACATTAAAAACCGCATTACCAGTACTAGCAATTAACTTACCCTCAACTATAGTCCTATAATAAGCAACAGAACCAGTTAAACCAGTAACAACTAACATTACACAAAACATAATAATAAATAATTTTTTCTTATTCATAAACTCACCTATTTTTCTTACCATATTCATTTTACAATATTTTGACCAAAAAAACAATAAAAAAATTACATTTCTGTAATTTTCTAATCAATCGGATTAACATGTATAACCGTTAAATAAATATCATCAATAGAACCAGCTATCTCTTTCTCTAAACTATCCGCTATCTTATGGCTCTCAAAAGTACTCAAATTGCCATCAACAAAAATAGTAAACGAAATCTGATACTTATATCCCACAGGAGTCGAATTAAAATGATTTATTTTTTTAATTTCACTATGCCTATTAATAATATCTATAACCTTTTTCTTAGTATCTAAAGAAATAGATTTATCCATTAAAACATCATAAGATTCCCTATATATCTTTAAACCAGCAATTAAAATAAATGATGCAATTATAATACCTACTATACCATCAACAAAATAAATACCATAATAAGATAAAATAATTGAAATTAAATTAAGTAAAGTCAAAATACAATCATTAAAATGATCTTTCGAATTAGCTTTAATTAATAAAGACTTATATTTTCTATAAATACTATTAGTATACAAATACAAAGAAAACTTAACAACAATAGTAACAATACATACAACAATTAAATATATATTAAATTTATAAGTATTTTTATATATTAAAGACGATATAGAATCCTTTATAGTAATCAAAGAAACCAAAATCATAACAATACTAATTAATAAAGAATAAATATACTCTGCCTTACCATGACCCAAATTATGATCATCATCTCTAGGAATAGAAGCAATCTTATTACCTATAAAAGTCATAATAGAAGAAAAAATATCAGAGGCGCTATTAAGGGAGTCAGCTATCATAGCCTTACTCCCACTAATAAACCCTATTATACCTTTAATCACAAGTAAAAATGAATTACCAATAATTCCTAAAATACTAGCTTTTTTTATCTTTTTAAATTTCATATTCCTCCTATAATTCAAACTGTGAATTATAAAGTTCAGCATAAAAACCATTTTTT
>CAKPJE010000107.1 GCA_934162555.1 uncultured Bacilli bacterium
ACTTACCTACTTTCACAACAGTATTTACACATATTTTTAAATCTCTAAATACATTAAATTTTTTTATATAATCCAAATTGTATTTCATCTTTTCTGGCAATATTCTCTTAACATAAATATCATCAACTTTTTCGCCATTTTTTAAATATTTCTCAATTACTTTATCCTCATCTTTATACATAATACTTGCATCTGATGTTATACCTGCTGCCATAAGCAAAGTCGCGCTCATCTCATCAGAATAACAATCAACATATTTTTTAACCTCAGGTCTTGTCCCAACAAATGACATATCACCAATAAAAACATTTAATAATTGTGGTAGTTCATCTAATCTAATCTTCCTAATTTTATTACCAACTCTAGTTATTCTATCATCATCTTTTAAAGTAACTAAACTACCCTTTTTGTCAGCTCCCACAATCATTGTCCTAAATTTAAAAATTCTAAATTCTTTACCATACCTAGTAATTCTACTTTGCCTATAAAATACTGGACCCTTAGAATCTATCTTTATTAATAAAGAAATAATTAATAATAAAGGAGAAAAAACAATTAATAATATTAAAGATACAACAATATCAAAAACTCTTTTTATAAATAAACCAAATCTTTTTTTGTGCAAAATATCATAATATTTTTTTACATCATCATTTTGCATAAATTTTGGTAAATCGTTAAATTTTCTCAACATCCTTTAGTACTTCCTTAAAGTTATCTATTATATAATCAACTTCTTCATCAGTTAATTTACTATATAAAGGTAATGTAATTTCATTCTTATATTGATTATAACTATTAGGATAATCATTTAAATCAAATCCTAAATTCTTATAAGCAGTTAATTTAGGCAATGGTTTATAATGAACATTAGTAGAAATACCCCTCTTAGCCATTTCTATTATAATGTTATTTCTTTCTTCCTCATCAATTCCATTAATCCTTACTAAATATAAATGACCTGATGATCTATGGTTTTCATCTTCGTGGTTCAAAACAGTTAAATCCAAATCTTTAAATGCATCATTATATTTTTTAATTATATCATGTCTTCTTTTAAGTAACCCATCGTATCTTCTAAGTTGAGCAAGACCTATTGAAGCCATAATATCCGTCATATTACATTTATAATAAGGTGCGACTATATCATATTCCCAATTCCCCAAACCATTCTTATGCAAAGCATCCTTTGTTTGACCATGTAAAGATAATAATTGATATTGTTTATATAATTTTTCATTATCCAAGCCTTCAACATCAACCCAAGTAGCAGCACCACCTTCACCAGTTGTTAAATTTTTAACAGCATGAAAAGAAAATGTCGTAAAATCAGCTATCTCGCCAGCTTTTTTACCATTTTGCATAGCACCTAAACCATGTGCAGAATCAGCAATTACAATTATTCTATTATACAATTTTTGAATATCATTATTAGGCACAAATTTATCCTTATTTTGATCAACAACTTTCCTAATTTCATCATAATTTTCTATTATTCCAGCTATATCAACAGCTATAATTGCTTTTGTTTTTTCATTAATTAAATCATTTAATTTTGCATAATCAATATGGTAAGTATCTTTTTCAATATCAACCATTACAATCTTTGCACCTACATGATAAACTGGACTAGCAGAAGCAGTATATGTGTAACTAGGTACTATTACTTCATCACCAGGACCAATTCCCAAAACTCTTAAAGTAAGCTCTAAAGCAGCAGTTGCAGAATTTAAGCATACTGCTTTACTAGTATGGCACAACTCAGCTATCTTGCTTTCAAACAATTTTGTTTTTGGACCAGTTGTTATCCACCCAGACCTTAAAGTATCAACCACTTCATTAATTTCTTCATCACTTATATCAGGTGGTGAAAAAGGAACATTCATTAATTTTCTATTCATTATTATCATCCTTCCTACTTTTTTTATTAAATTCCTCGGAATCCTTATATGTAGAAACAACACTCTTCATTACTTCCACAACCTTTCTTGGACTATATTTATCATTATATTCTAATTTTCTTAAATTTCTTAATCCTATTTCTAATTCTTCCTTAGAAAAATCTGAGGGTTTAGAAATAAATATCTTATTATGTTTAGTTGCCGTTAATCCCTCTTCAGCCATCAAAATTTCTTCATACAATTTTTCTCCTGGCCTTAAACCTGTTATCTCAATCATGATATCTTTATTTGGTTCATATCCCATAAGCTTAATCAAACTAACAGCTAAATCATAAATTTTAACCGGTTTTCCCATATCTAAAACAAATATCTCGCCACCCTCTGCATAAGAAGATGCTTGAAGTATTAACTGTACCGCTTCAGGAATTGTCATAAAAAATCTAGTTATTTCCTTATCAGTAACAGTAACTGGTCCACCTTTTGCAATTTGCTTTTTAAAAAGCGGAATTACTGAACCATTACTACCAAGTACATTACCAAATCTAACAGCAACATAATCTGTTTTACTTGTTTTATTTTTTTGTTGAATAATCATTTCACATAATCTTTTTGATGCACCCATTATATTAGTTGGATTTACAGCTTTATCAGTTGAAATAAGAACAAATTTCGAAACACCATAATCAGAAGCTACATTAGCTACATTATATGTTCCAAAAACATTATTTTTTATTGCTTCGAGTGGACTTCTTTCCATTAAAGGAACATGTTTATGAGCAGCAGCATGAAATACTAAATCCGGATGAAATTTAGAAAATAAATTGTTCAAACAATTTTTATCTCTCACACTACCAACTATTGCATCAATATTCATTTTTGGATAATCACTTAATAATTCCATTTGGATATCATACAAATTATTTTCATATATATCAAATATAATTAATTTTCTTGGACTATATTTAATTATTTGTCTACATAGTTCAGAACCAATCGATCCTCCACCACCAGTTACTAAAACAACTTTATTTTTTATAATATTTTTTATATTCTTATTTTCTAATACAATTGGTTCACGACCAAGTAAATCTTCAATCTCAACATCTCTTAAACTATTTAATACACCTTGTCTATCAATTAAAGCTTCGGTTGTTGGTAAAACCCTCGTTTTAACATTAGCATCTTGACAAATATTTAGTATTTCTTTTCTAGAAGCTGGATCTATTTTATTAATTGCAACAAATATTAAATCAACATCTTTTTCTTTAACAATTCTTGGTATATCATATCTTGTTCCAATTACTTTAATTCCCAATAATTTATGATTAAATTTACTTCTATCATCATCTATTAAACCAACAATATTATATTTATCACGCATATTATTTAAAATAGTAATGATTATTTCCCTAGCGCTAATACCTGCTCCAATAATTAATAAATTATTACTCGCGCCATGATTTCCCTTAATAGAAACCATATCTTTATTCAAAACTGACTTCAATAAAAATCTATATATTATTAGTA
>CAKPJE010000108.1 GCA_934162555.1 uncultured Bacilli bacterium
CTTATCGCCAAATAAATTAATGGAAAATGTGCACTGGGGATTTTATGATGTTGGTAGAGAAAACAATGCTTTAATAGTTCCGGTTGTTACACATAAAGTGGGAAATAAGTGTTATTCTCAGGTGCTTAATGGTGTAGAACTTAACAAACTAAATCAAACTGATATAGTTAATATTTTATACATTATCAAAAAATACTACAATAGAGCATTAGAAATATGTGATGACAAAAATATTTATAATGTGATTATTAATTTAAAAGGAATTATTGATAGCAATAATATTAGTTTAATTAGCGCTAATGCCAAAAAAATTGCTGAACAACTATTGTTAATGAAAGAAAAAAATAATTATGATGAATTTTATGTTTCTAAAATTAACTATATTATAAAATTAATTTCTCGTATTGGAGATGCGCAAAAAGAGTATGAGGTTAGTAAAATAAGAGATATGATGGCAACTGCTAAATATGAACTTATTGAAAAATACCCTGATTATTCGTATATGAAAAATGGTAAAAACAAGTATGAGGCTTGGAATGATTATTTGAAAGATACTATAAATGCAACACCATATTTTTATGTTGAACCGGAGCAGACAACACTTTTTAAAGATCCACTAGTTTTTGAAGAAAATGAAGTATTTAATTTAAAATAAATTTATTTATTCTTTTAGTGAATTTATAATAAATAATTGACACTGTAATTTCTTAATAATATAATAAAACAAAAGGAGAAATTATGGAAAAAATACCAACATATAAATTAGAAAGGAAATTGCCAGAATGGGCAAAAGTGGTTAAAAACGAAAATACAATTCCTATATATAATATGAATATATTTGATAATATAATGTCGTGGAATCAACAGAATTTAGATGTTCCTGCTTTAGATTATTATGGAAAAATAATAACGTTTGGAGAACTACCTGAAAATGTAAAATTATATAAAAATGGGCTAGAAAAATTGGGTATAAAAGAACATGATGTTACAACCATGTGTTTGCCTGTTAGTATTGAAAATTATTTATTTTTATTTGCTTTGAATAATATTAGAAGTATAATAAATAGTCCAAACTTCTTATTTCTAAGAAATAATTTTTCCAAGTATACACTTGATAAGAACTCTCATACATTAATTATACTTGATGCGTATTTGCCTTTTGTTATTGATAAAATTGAAAAGAGCCAAATAAAAAATGTCATAATAACAAGCTTGAAGGATTATTTACCAGAAAATAATAAACATGTTTTTGATAATTCTACAAAGTTACCAAAAAAACTCCAAGAAATATTTTGTGACAGTATTAAACAAAAGGAATGCATAAGTAGAATTAAGATGTTAAAAGACGTTAATTTTATAAAATTAAGAGAATTAATTGAAATTGGAAAAAATATCAAAAATAATTTGGAATCAAAACCTGTCGATATAGAAAGAGATGTTAGTTATTCATATACGAGTGGAACAACAGGAGATCCTAAATGTATAGTGTATAAAGAAAAATCAGCAAATGCTTTAATTGAATTACACAAAGGCATAAATACTAAAGACTATGTAGGGGAACGCGTTTTTGCTGTCATACCACTTACACATGCTACAGGTGAAAGATTTTGTGGTTATCTCCAATTAGCAAGGGGAAAAACTATTGTCCCAATCCCAATATATAACAAAGATAGTTTTGGCGAAGATTTGAAAAATTCAAAGTGTAATTGGATAACTGCTGCTCCCAGTTTTTATTTAGCTGGTGTTGCACAAGGATTAATTGGGAAAAATGCTTTTGAGAATATTACTAGACCAAGTTCTGGTGGCGAACCTGTTACAAAAAGTAATGTAAAATTAATTGATGATTGGCTAAAAATGAATGGATGTAAAGTTAGATTTTCAATTGGCGGTGGAGCTGCTGAAGATGGTTCGAGTACTATTTGTAGTTATTTTATGGATGAAAAAACAAAAACAAATGAAACAGGGCATCCTGTAGAACCAGGAATAAGAGCGAAAATTGTTGATGAAAATGGAAAAGTTTTACCAAAAGGAGTTAGGGGATATTTACACGTTTCCTCACCAGCATCTGCAGATAGATACTTAAATAACATTGAGGCGACACAAAAAAGATGGTATTATGACAAGGATGGAGTTAGATGGGGAATTACTGGCGATATAGCAGTGCAAAATAATGACGGCTCATATAATATATTAGGTCGTGCATCAGATGTAGCATATGATAAAAATGGAAAGAAAATATTTTTGTTTGATATAGAATATTCATTAGATGCAAATGATCCAATAATCGAATGGGAAATATCTGCACATAAGACTAATAAGAATGATGCAATAGTTGGACAAGTGGTTTTAAAACCCGAATATGCTTATAATAAAACTGATATTATTGAAAAAATGTGTAATAAGTATAATTTGGATGCAATTAAAATATATGAAAAATTTGAATCAAGTGAAGTAACTGGCAAAAGAGATTTTAAAAAATTGAAAAGTGATAAGGATGATTATTATGCACCATATGATGAAAATAATTTATTAAAAATATCATATTTTGATGGTAAAGCACCAATGTGTGAAATTGTGCCAAAGTATCTAATTGATGAAAAAGTAAAAAGATTACAAAAAAACTGAATTAAATTTATTCAATTTTTTTTGATTGAAAAATTATCTTTTTTTTGATATTATTATAATGGTGATAGTAATGCTTTTAAATATAGGAATATGTATATCATTAATATTAGTTTTATTCATTACTGCTATTAGTTTTTATACAAAGGAAAAAATGCCAAAAAAGGAAAATACAATTTTTGGAACTATGATAATTGTAACAATAATTGGACTAGTCATTGAAACTATAATTTATTATAATGCAATTTATTTTGAAAATGTAGAAATTGACAAATTTATTTTATTTATTAAATTATTGTATGTATATTATTGTATTTGGATGTATTTTTTTGTTATCTATAATCTTGTTGTTTTCAATAGATTATCAAAATTAAAAGAAATTGTGCTAACCGGAACATATATGGTGTTCATCTTTTTATCACTAGTTTTGCCAATTGGAATAGAACTAAATAGTATTTATATATACCCAACTGGGAGTAATACCATAGCACAGTATATCATTTTTATGATAGGAATGAGTTTTATTTTAATAAATAGTTTAAAAAATATTAAAATGTATAAAAGTAGAAAAACAATCCCATTGATTTCATGTTTTATATTGGGTATTTTTTCTACTATTATTCAGTATATTCATCATGAATATCTATTTATTGTCCCTTCACATGCTGTTGCATTAATATTGATGTACTTTACTATAGAAAATCCTGATTTAAAAATAATTGAAGAATTAAAGAAAAATAGAAGTTTGACTAGTAAGAGTTATATAG
>CAKPJE010000109.1 GCA_934162555.1 uncultured Bacilli bacterium
ATCAATATTTTGTTCTAAGATATCATCTTTGTTTTTTAATAATACGTTGTTTATTAATTTTTTTATATTATTTTCTTTTATGATGTAATCTTTTTCAGCATTTTCACTTCTTACGTAATATAATATTTGATCTATATAGTTGTCCAATTTTTTTAATGGACTTTTTATTTTGTTTCCTAGTTTATTGTTATGACTTAGTAATACTATTGTTGATATTGGTAATTTTACTTCATGAATCCAGGCTTCTACATATTCTTTATATGAGTTTATATTTTTTTTATAGTTATTTAGGTTTTCTATGTATGATTTATTTATTTCATATAGTAATTCATAAAATATTTTGCCTTCATAAAATTCTGGTTTGTTTATGAATTCTATTAATAAATATTTTTGGTCTAGGTTTTTGATGTTTGTTAATAAACTATTATAAAAATTTCTTTTTCTTAAATAATCTATTGATATTATTATTAAACCCATTATTAGTAATAGGAATAATATAAATATGTTTAGTTCTTTTTGACTTTTAAAAGCTAGTAATATTACTGTTATTAAAATATAGAATATTATAAATACTATTATTTCTGGTAATTTATCTTTTAGGTATTTGTTTAGTTTCATAGTAGTTTATAGCCTACTTTCTTTTTGGTTTCAATAGGGTTTTTAATACCAAATGCTTCTAATTTTGATCTTAGTCTACTTATGTTTACTGTTAGGGCATTGTCGTTTATATATTCATCATTATCCCATAGTTCAGTCATTAATTCATCACGGCTGACAATTTTTTCTCTTTTCTTTAATAAATAAACAAATATTATCATTTCATTTTTGGTTAATTCTAATGTTTTATTATTTTTTGTTAGTGTTCCTTTTTCATAGTTTACTTTTATGTCATCATATGTTAGGTATTCTCTATCCATTCTTTTGAATATGTTTTGAATTCTTAGTAGTAATATTGTTGGATTGTATGGTTTGGTTATATAATCATCTGCTCCATAACTTATTGATAATACTTCATCTACTTCACTTGTTTTACTTGTTAGCATGATTACTGGTACATTTGATTCTTTCCTTATTTCTTTTAATAACATTTCGCCATTTATTTTAGGAATGTTTATGTCTAGTAATATTAGATTGGGTTTGTTTTGGAGTATTTCTTCTTTGGATCTTTCAAAATTTTTTAGTATTTGTGTTTGATAGCCGGAGTTTTCTAGTAAGTTTTTTAGTTCTTCTGCTATTTCTTTTTCGTCTTCTACAATCATTATTTTCATTTTTTTCACCAACTTAATTATATCAAAAAAAGCAGTTTTAGTTCTACTTTTGATTTGTTTTTCTGTATTTTTTTAGATTTTCTTTTTCTTCTTGTGTTATTCTGAAACTATCATGACATTTGGATATCATTTTATTGATAACAAAATTATTTATTTCATTTTCTTCGATGTATTTTATTGTTTTTGTTTTATTTTTTATGTAGCACTCACATAACAGCCAAGAATATGCCATGTTTATGTAATAGTCATCTTTATTTATTTGTTTTAGAATTTCAAATATATCATCTATATTTGTTTCTATGAATGTAAATAATATTATGATTCCTATTCTTACTGTATATGGTTTATTACTTTGGGTGTATTTTTTTGATAGTTCTAGATATTCTAAATTGTTATCAAACTTTAGAGCATCACATGTAGCCCAGCACATTTCGTTTTTTTTGTATTCTTCTAGATATTTTATTTTTAGTTTTGGTTCTTTTATTTTGTTTATTATGAATGCATTTATTAGGATTTCTTCATAATAGTTACTTAAATTATAATTTAAAAATGATTCATAGTTTCCTTTATATATTTCATTTGCTAGTTGTTTTAAAATTGGATTTTTTATTGCTAGTACTTTTAGATTTGATCTAACTATATTTTGAGTCCACTTTTGTTTTTCTTTGTTTTGTAATGATTTTAAATATTCTTCAAATTCTTTGATATCTTTTTTTAACCATTTTTCTTTTTTAAGTTCCATTTTATCACCTTTTTGTATTATATCATGTATTTGATATAAATGGTAGTTTTAACTGAATAATAGTTCTAGTAGTAGCATTACTGTGAAGCCAATTGTAAAGGATATTATGCCTATTTTGCTATTTTTGTCTTTTGATTCTGGGACTAGTTCATCTACTATTACGTATATCATTGCACCTCCTGCGAGAGCGAATAAATATGGCATTAGGTTATTTATTTTGATTGTGATTATGCTTGTTATACTTGCGAATAATGGTTCAACTAGTCCTGATATTAAACCATATTTTATGGCTTTCTTTTTATCTTTGGTGTTTAATAGTCCAACTACTATTCCTTCTGGTATATTGTGGAGTGTTATTGCAAATGATAGTGTAAAAGCACTTTTTAGGGACATCATGTTTGTTAGGGAACCTGCTAATCCTACTCCCGTTGCGATTCCTTCTGGGATATTATGGAGAATGATTGCAATTATGATTATTAGGTTTGAGTTATTATTATTTTTGTTTATTTTTAAATCTAGTGATAGTATTATAAATATTCCTAGTAATATGCCAAATACTGGTGGGAACCAATTTTTGCTTATTTCTATTGACGGATTAATTAGGGAAAGGAAAGATGCAACTAACATTACTCCAGCTGAAAAGCCAAAGGCTTCTTTTATTAATTTTTGATTTTCTTTTTTTATTAAGTATATACTTAGTGTACCAATAACGGTACCTATTAATGGCATTATAATTATTAAATATTTCATATTATAATATATTAATTTGTTTTAACATTTATACTTTTAATAATATTAATTTTCTAATAAAATGTAGGGATCATTTTCTGTTCCAGAGCCACTTTTAAATTTAATGTTTGATTTTAGATATAGTTTTCTAAATTTTTATCATATATGTTTGTTTTATACCAACTATCTATAAATTTTTTTATGGCTGAATCCTTAACATTTTTAACTACTGATTCATAACTTGGAGAGAACAAACCATGATATTGAACCATTGCTCTATTGTTATAGGCAATATATTCAGTTGCTCCGTTTGTAGTTTTAGAGTAAGCAGGTACTCCTTTTATTTCACTTACTATTGGACATGTTACATTATTATTTGAAAATGAGCCATAACTAAAAAATAATATTTTAAAAGCTGAATCACTAGTAAGAGGAATAAATCTTTTTATTTTTTTCATATTATGTTTTCTTTCTTTTGTGGCTTTAATGCTAACACAA
>CAKPJE010000110.1 GCA_934162555.1 uncultured Bacilli bacterium
AAAAAAGAACTTATGAAATATACTAAAGCAGTTATAAAACTTGCTAATAAAGTTAAATAAGTTTAATAAGCAGTACCCCCTACTGCTTATTTTTTATGGGACTAGAAAGAGACTATTGAAAAAGTATACAAAGATTACTGTAAACTATATCAGTAGTCTTTTTATTTTGATATAATAGATATATAAGGAAAATGCTGATAACAATGCTAAAGAAAAATAATCAACTAGATTTAAATTTTAGTAAATATCTTGGACTATATGATATAATCATAAAACCAGATAATTTTTGGAAACAATTAAATGATATAGTTGATTTCTCATTTGTATATGAAGAATAAAAAGATAAATATTCATCTACAATGTTAAGAACATGTGAAGATATAATAAGAATATTTAAATACCTTTTATTAAAATCTTATTTTAAATTATCAGATAGATGTCTGGTAGAAAGAACAAAAACAGATTTACTATTTAAATATTTTTTGGATACAAAACTCACATTGCCATGACACCAGAAAAAATAATTACCTCTGCCACTATTACTACAGGAGAAAAGCATGATGGAAAAGAGCTTATTAACTTAATAGAAAAAAGTGAAAACAATGGAATTGAAGTAGAAGCAATAATTGGTGATGGTGCTTATTCTGAAAAAGAAAATTTAAATTATTGTAATGAAAATGAAATTAAAAATGTAAGCAAATTAAGTAAAATTGTAACTCATGGTAATAGTAAAAGAAATGATGATTTTGAATATAATAAAGATGCTGGAATGTATGTTTGCAAAGCTGGACATATGGCAATTTTTAAAAAAAAGCAGGGAAGTAAAAAATCAACTGTCGGAGATACTAGAGTCGAGACATATTATTTTGACGTGGAAAAATGTAAACATTGTCCTTTTAAAGATGGATGTTATAACGAAGGTGCAATATCAAAAACATATAGTGTAAAAATAAAAGATGATACCCATATTGCTCAAATGGATTATATGAAAACAGAAGAATTTAAAACTTTATATAAAGAAAGATACAAAATCGAAGCAAAAAACGCAGAATTAAAAAACAATTATAATTACGGAAAAGCTAATGCCTGTGGGAAACTAGGTATTACAATACAAGGGGTAACTACGCTCTTTTTAACCAATATGAAAAGAATAATTAAATTAAATGAATAAAAATATAGGATAATGATAGTCTATATTTCTTTCTTTTTCATTAAATTAGCTAAAAAAAAAGATAATTAGAAGATATTTCTAAATATCAGTTTTAATTTTAAATACTTTTTCAGCAGTCTCTAATTATGCACATTGTTGATAAAGTTATGGTAACTGATAATGATATAGAGATATTTTATAAGATATCTTAAATTTTTAAAATATTTTCTCTCCATTACACCATTGCCCCAACCAATGACATACTGATATTTATTTTAATTGTACTAATAATATTAGATAAAGAATTAGGTAAAATTAAATACTTGTATATTTGAAATTTAGAAGCCTTAAATGATTTTAATAATTTTATCTTATTATCATCAGTTAAAATAAAACTCTGATACATATTTATAATAGTAATTATTACAGATATAAGAAGTGCCATAACAATAATTGATTTCTGATTCGCACCAGCAATAATAATTATTATTGGTCCAAGCGCTACTTTAGGTAAACTATTAAATATAGTTAAATAAGGATCAAATATTTTGGCAATATAATCATTCCACCATAATATACTAGAAACAATTAAACCAATAATTGTACCAATTACTAAACTAATCAAAGTTTCATAAACAGTAATATATATATGGTTAAATAAATTATTGGTTTTATATAAATTAATTAATGTATCAACAATTCCCTTAGGTGATGATGATAAAAAAGTATTAATTAAGTTATAATCAGCAAGAATTTGCCATACCCCTAAAAAAAGTAAAATTATTAAAATCTGAAAGAAAACAATAATAGTTTTCTTTTTTTTAACTTTTTTTAAATAATCTCTATGCTCTTTACTATACATGGTAATCAATATCCTTCCATATTTTATCATAGTAGAAAGAAAACTCCTTAGCTTTTCTATTTTCAATAGGATTAGATTTATTAGTCAATTCTATATTATAAATATTTTTAATTTTACAAGGCCTATTTGTTAAAACAACAACGCGATCGGCAATACTAATAGCTTCCGCAATATCGTGCGTTACGATAATAGCAGATTTTTTTTCATTCTTAATTATATTATAAACATCATCAGAAACAGCAAGTCTAGATTGATAATCAAGAGCACTAAATGGTTCATCTAAAAGTAATATATCAGGATTAATAGCAAGTGTTCTAATTAAAGCAACTCTTTGAATGCAGTGAAGACATTTTTTGTTAATTTCCTTTATTTATAAAGGTTTATTTGATACCTGATTCAAGCACCTTTTTTAACTTAAAAGATATATTTTTTATTAAAGTTTAACTTTTTAGTTTAATTAATTTTTTGTTTATATTAAGAAAGTCTTATTTTATATAGGTTTTAAGAAAGTGTCCTAATGCAACCTATATTTTTTAATTTTTAGAGTTATTATTTGCTAGTTTTATTAACCATTTCTATCAATTTATTTTTAATCCACTCTTGTGAATATCCCATCATTCTCCAATAATTTATTGCTCTTTCTAAGCCAAGTGATGGATCAAACATTTCATCAATTTTTTCACTACCTAATTTAGCAAGCCAATCCTTTATTTCATTATTACCATCACTATTGATTATCTTGTAAAAATCATTTGGTGTTATATTTTTTAATTGTTTTGCTAATTCATTATTCATTATTTAAGAAGTTCATTACTAAATCAATTAGTATATCCTTTTCTTTTGGATTAGACTCTGCTATAAGTAGTGTAATGGCAACAAGAGTATTATTATCAATAACTTGTCCATTTTCTTTATATAGGATATTATAGAATTCAAGAAAATAAATAAATAGTGTAGCAGCGATTCTTTTATTGCCATCAATGAAAGTATGGTTTTTAGTTATTAAATATAAGAAATTGGCTGCCTTTTCTTGCACGCTAGGATATAAGTCTTTACCATCAAAAGATTGATATATGGTACCTATAATTTCTTTTAAACAATTATCTCGTTCAAGTGCAAATAAGTTACTGT
>CAKPJE010000111.1 GCA_934162555.1 uncultured Bacilli bacterium
GAATTTTATTTCTCATATTTCCTTTACCCTTACCTCTATCTTCCTCCAAAAATCCTTTAAATTTTGATAAGACAATTTATCTATAACATCATCATAATTAACCCATACTAATTCTTCTTTATCTTTCTCATCAATTATCCTATCAGTTACACCATCATCTATAGCCAAATACATATACGTTTTTATATTTCCCTCAAAATTAGTATATTCAATTATTCCAATCTCTTTTTCAAATAAAAGTTTGCACCTTCTACCAGTTTCTTCCTCAGTTTCCCTAATCGCACACTCACATAATGTTTCATTTTCTTCTAAATGTCCCTTAGGAAAAGAAAAATCATTATTTTTTTTCCTATACACTAGTCCAATTTTTTTATTTTCCTTATCAATTAAAACACAACCTGCCTTATTCATATAACTCCTTATAACAAAAGGGCATAAAATGCCCATAATCCCCTTTCCACACCCTCATTTTATAGTTAATGTTTGGTATTAAATCTTACACCTTAAAAATACGTTTGTAAACTTTTTAAGCATAATTTATAAATAGAAAGACTAGCTTCTTAGCCTTAAACATAGCATGCCTCATTCTCAGACATAGAGATCACATTCACCCCATAAAACTACCAACTTAATTATATTAGTTCAATTTGCCAATTTGCTTCTTCAATAGTATTTTCTACTAATCTTAATTCCTTTGACATTTTATCAATATCTTTTTGAATCTTTTTTACATCTACATTACTAAATATTTTAATTTCACTTCTTGAAACTCTACTAACCAAATTACTTGCAGTATTAACTAAAGACCTATAACTATTAATTTTCTGCATTAAAACATCCTTTTTAGCAATTAATTCAGTCAATGACAAATTATTATAATTGGTAATAGTTTGACAATTAGTCTTATTAATTCGCCCAATTAAAATCTCCAAATTCTTATAACAACTATCAAGTTCTTCAAGTAATTCCTTAGGTTCTTCCCCAGTTTTTTCCCCTTCTTGAACTATCGCATTTAATTCTAAACGATAATTAAGTTGAACAATTTTTTTATTTAAATCATTTCTTTCTTGCAAAGCCACCGCTAATTTCATTTTTCCTCCCTCAATTTTTCAATATGATTATACATATTTTTCTTTACAACTAATATTGTATCATCATTTTCAATTAACATCAAATCATTGACACCAATAGCATATATTTTTTTATTATTTGTACTTATTAATGTGCAATTAGATGATTTTAGATATTTATTATTTTTATTAATATTGTTATTATTTTTGCCTTTTTGAATAATTTTATCCAAGCCATCAAATGAACCTACATCCATCCAGTTGAAATTTTCAGTTTCAACTCTAAAATATTCTGGGTGTTTTTCAATTATCTCTCTTTCAAAAGAAACACCATCTAGAGAATCATATACCTGTTTAATAGACTTGTTTTCAGCAAAAGAATCATAAATATTTTTTAAATACTTCTTAAATAACAAATTAAATGTATTAATATTACCAATATATACGCCAATACTCCAAAGTGCATTTTTACGTATCAACCTTTTGGCAATATGTATACTTGGCTTTTCCACAAAAGAAGTAAGTTCATTATCTTTATTAAAAACTAAATAGCCAAACTTAGGATCAGGTTTTGTTGGTTTTATACCAAGTATAGTTATTCTATCACTCTTTAATTTAGATACCCTATTTAGAATATTAGCAAACTCATCAGTATTTTCAATATAATGATCAGATGGGAAAATACCTACTATACAATCTTTGTATTTTTTATATATTGTAGATAAACCATAATAAATCGCACAAGCAGTCATATTCATTTTAGGTTCAAGTAGAATATTATTTCTATCAACATTTTTTAAATTTTTATACAATTCTTCCTTTTGTTTTATACTACCAACAATATATATATCTTTTAATTTAAAAACTTTATTTATTCTTTTTATAGTATTTTGAATTAATGTTTTATCATTATAAAGATTAATAAATTGTTTTGATTTAGTGTCAGTACTAATCGGCCAAAGGCGTGATCCTATACCACCAGCTATTATAAGCGCTACTTTTTCCATAACAACCTCTATTTCTTACATATTGTCAAATTTTACACTGTAAATAAAATGACAATTTTTTTAATATTCCTTATATATAAAATGTTCTAATTCCGAACTATTTTCTCTTAACTTTTGTTTCATTATTTCAGGATTAATTTTATAATTATCGAATTTCTTTAATTCTATCCATCTATATTTAGATTTTCCTTCATTTAAATCTAAACTATCATATTCATCATCAAAATAATTGTATTTTTTTTCATCAATTGTTAATTCGTAAAAGAAACTAATTTCATGATATTTTAAATTAGGAAATTTTATAAAACTTTCCCCAATAAATACTAATTTTACTTCTTCTTCAATATTTAATTCTTCTTTTAATTCACGTTTAATCGCCGAACAAGAATCTTCATGAAGTTCAATTCTTCCACCAGGAAACATATAAAAATCATGATTACCTTGTCTTTGCATAAATATTTTTGTTCTATCTTTATTATAAATAATTCCTGATACTCTTACCCCAAATCTGTTATTTTCATCTTTAATTGTTATTACCATAATTTTCTCCTAAATATTCTAAGCAATCTTTAAACATCATATAATGACCTTTTTTAAATTTACCATCTTTATATAATTTTTCAATTTCCTCTATTGTAGCATATTTTACTTCAGTAACTTCACCATCTAATAATTTAATATCACTTAAATCAATATTTTGTTTCAAATAATACAAAT
>CAKPJE010000112.1 GCA_934162555.1 uncultured Bacilli bacterium
GAGACATAAAATTAAATACTAAAGATTATATTGCTTGGGATAATATCGAAATAGAAACAAGTGCATTACCTTTTGAACAGCATATTTATAATAGCAATATTGATGAGGACATTGATATTCCAAAATTTAGTAAAAAATACTCTAAAGAAGATGTTTTTATGCTTACCCACGATTTCTTTGCTACTCTTGATAAAGAAATATTCAAAAAGTTTTTAAGTATGTTTAAAGTAAGAAACAATAATGTTATATTCACTAAAAAAGATTTAAAGGATGCTGGTGGGTATACTAATATTAAAAATGGTAATATTTATATAGTGGCAGGTCAAACTGAAACTATTGAAGATGTGTATACTTTAGTTCATGAATATGGTCACGCTTTATCAATGATATCTAATACTGAAGGAATTAAAGCACATTATTATAGAGAAATTGAAAGTAAATTTTTAGAACTATTATCAGACTTTTACTTAATGAATACTATTAATGATGAGGAAACATCAAAATTAATTAATATGTATTGTGCTGTTACTCAAGGAACCAGTGATCAAACTTCATTAAAATACGATATATATGATTTTATGAAAGAAGAAAACATTTTTCCGTATGATAAATTACTTTATAAAAAAATATTTCAAATTCTAAAAAATAAAGATAAACTTAATTATAATGAATTTTACTTATACCTAAAATATATCTACTCTAAACCATTTACATATCAAGCATGTTACGCAATAAGTGATTTATATGTTTATGGTCTTTATGATATTTATTTAAAAGATCCTGAAAAAGCCTTTTATCTTTATAAAAGAGTTTTATGTAAAAATAATAAATCAAAAGAATATTTAGAAAGTATAGGTATTCCAATAAGTTATGGAGAAAATGTTAGAAAATTAATTAAAAAAGAGGAAACTAAATGAATATAAATATTATTGAAAAAAGAAATAATAGTGAAGATAAACCTATATCTAAACTATTTTTAAAAAATAAAATTAATAATGATAATATAAAAGTTGAAAACTCTTTTTGTTATGAAGAAATGTTAGCAATTTTCTTAAGTGAAACAAAACATCTTAAATTGTCTAATGAAAATTTCTTTAGTCAAAGTGTTAATGCAAAATTACTGTTTGACACGGTTTATGATTTTTTTAAAGATTTAGATGATGAATTATTTCACACTTTTTGTAGTTTATTTATTAATAAAGATAAAAATGTAATATTTATTCCAAATAACCCTCTACAAAATAATAATGGTGTTACCTATTTAAATAAAAACAATATAAGTATTAAAATTTTTAGATATAAAACTATTGAAGATATATTTACATTAGTGCATGAATATGGACATGCAATTAATATGAAAAAACATCCTAATTTGTATAATAACAATGTTAGAAATGATTTCGAAGAAATAGAAAGTATTTTTTTGGAACTAATTCTTTGCGATTTTCTTGAAAATTACGGTTTTGATAAAGCAGATGTTCATGAAGTTAGAAAACAAATTGTAGAAAATTTAATTGCCGATACAAACGATTTATATTTTAAATATCAGATTAATAAGTTTATTCATCAGCAAGGTATAAAAAATATTGATAATGAGTTTTATAAAGAACTTTATAGAATAAAAAACATTTCAAAATCCCTTTTAAGAGAGAAATATAGATATTCATTTGACGATTTAGCTAAATATGTTATTGGTACATTATATTCTTTTGAATTATATGATAGATTTCAACTAAATAAATCAAAAACTATTTCTATGTATAAAGAAATAACAAATTTAGATTTATATACTAATATGGATTATATTGATGTTATGGAAAGTAAATTAATTGTTCCTAATGAAAGTGATGCTTTTATAAGAACACTAAAAAAATAATTTGAAAAAACTCAAATTATTTTTTTATCATATTATATATACATTTGAGAAAATACGAAAAAGGTAATTACTAAGATAAATGAGATTCTTAGTATTTTTTAAAATTTATAAAAAAGGTAGTGTTTTTTTACTACCTTGCATTAAAATCTAACATGTCTATTATAATAAATCAGTCTATGCAATTTGGAGTTTATTTCATTATTTGTTTCATATCTTTCATTAAATTTATCTATTAAAACTCTATTCTCATGAAAAAGTAAATTTAAAAGTAAAGTTTTTCTTTCTTCTTCGGGAACATTAATACTTGTAACATGCTCATAAAGTTTTTTATCTATTTTACTATTATTAATTGCGGTATCAACAAGTTTTAGATATAAAATCATATTTAAAAGAATTTCTTCATATTTTATTTGTCCATTAGAAATTCTAAATTCTATTGTATTTTTTCTTAGTGAAAACGCATTAAAAAAGTTTATTGCTACCATTTTATCTTCTTGAAAACTTATTAATTCAGTTATAAAATCATATAATTCTTTTGTATTACTAAACTTATGCATTCCAATTGCATTTTCTAAATAAATTGAAATAGGCCTTGCATAACTTGCATAGTATTGCCTTAATAAAGATTCTTTTTCATTTGCCATCATATAAAAAATATTTTCATTATTTGCAAATAATTCTAATAATGTTTTTATTTCTTTCACACTTCTAAAAACATCAAAACCAATGTGAATATGATTAGAGCATTCATCATTTACTTTAAAATTATTTTCATTTAAAAAATTACAAACATATAAAAGTTCTCTTAAAGATTTTTTATTATAATGCATAATATTTGAATTTATTTCTACTCCATTTG
>CAKPJE010000113.1 GCA_934162555.1 uncultured Bacilli bacterium
TTCAATCTTATCTATATTTTCATTAAATAAATTGGCATCATGAATATTTGTATATACAAAAACTAAATAATTCCCACCAGCTGCTTTTAAAGTACCATCAATAACTAAGCTTGCGACAAAATTATAATTCATATCTAGTATATAATTACGTACTTCTGGTAATTTTTCACGAATTTCATTCATTAACAACCTATTATATTTAGCAAGTGTATTTCCAATACGAATGTTCTTTTTTTCTTCAAATTTTTTTGTCGTTTCATCATCAATTTTGACTTCTATTTTTTTTGAAATAGGTTTATTAATTGGTACTTCTTTTTTTTCGTGATTACTTGTATTTACTGGGCTAAAATTATTTCCCAAATTATTTCCCGGGAAATAATTTATCTTATTTTCGATTGTTTCCTCAGCTTTTTTTATTTCTTTTACTTCTTCTTTTTCTTTTGATATATCCGCAATATTTAATGTTAATAAATCAAACAATACTTTAGGATTATTACTCAATCGCATATCATATAATGAATCATTCATTAATTTCATGATTTTATTAATTTGTTCAGTTGTATACTCATCTGCGATTCTTTTATAAAAATCAACATAAATGTTATCGTTTAGATAATCTGGTACAACTTTAGCAATTAAAATATTTCTAAAGAATGAAATAAGTTCTTCCAATACTTTCGTCATATTTTTTCCAACATCATTATATGAATCAGATAATAATAAAGCATCTTTTAAATCATTATTTCTAATTTTATTAATAAAATCATACAATTCTTCTGGTTTTAAGGTACCATTAACATCATGAACATCACTAAATGCCACTTCTTTACCAGTTCCAACATATGCATTTACTTGATCCAAAAGGTTTATTGAATCACGCATTCCCCCATCAGAAAGTATTGCTATTTCTTTTAATATATCATCAGAAATATTTATATTTTCATTTTGAGCAATTACATGTAGTCTATTAACTATATCATCAACCGATATTTTTTTAAAATCAAATCTTTGACATCTTGATAATATAGTAATAGGTATTTTATATGGTTCAGTTGTTGCCAAAATAAAAATTACATGTTTTGGTGGCTCTTCAAGTGTTTTTAAAAGGGCATTAAAGGCACTTGTTGTTAGCATATGTACCTCATCTATTATATAAATCTTATATTTCCCAAAGGAAGGCACTAAATTTACCTTATTCCTCAATTCACGGATTTCATCAACGCCATTATTAGATGCAGCATCAATTTCTATAATATCAACACTTTGTTTATTGTTATATTGTAAGCAATTTTCACATTCGTTACATGGCAAATAATCTTTTAAATTTGAGCAATTAACAGTTTTTGCAAGTATTTTAGCAATACTTGTTTTTCCTGTTCCTCTAGGTCCACAAAACAAATAAGCATGCGAAATTCTATCATATTTAATAGCATTTTTTAATGTTTTTACAATGACTTTTTGACCAACAACTTCATCAAAATTGCTTGGTCTATATTTTCTATATAATACTTGATACATGTAACACCTCACTCTTTTCCATTATAGCACAAAAATAAAAGGAAAAGTTCATTTTTTTCTCCTTTCCTCAAAAAATTTTTTTAACATATTTAAAGATTCATTAGTTCCCATTGTATTATCAATAAAAATGTTATATTTTTTATCTTGGGAAATATTTTTTAAAGCTCCAAAATCATGATTTTCTATAGAGTAATAGACCTTTTTTATTCTTGATTGTATAATTGCACCAGTACACATCATGCAAGGTTCCATTGTTACATATAGTTCACAATCATCTAATCTCCAGCGTTTTAATCTCTTTGAAGCTTTATTGATTGCAATAATCTCCGCATGCATTAAAGGATTATGCTTTTTTTCTTTTAAATTATGGGCTTTTGCTATTATTTTTCCATTTTTCACAATTACAGCACCAACAGGAACATCACCTTTTTTATAACTTTTATAAGCTTCTTTTAAAGCCAATTCCATATAACAATTCATGTTTCACCTCTATCAAACATTTGTTCGTATTTAATTTTAAATTATTAATTATAAAAAAAATAGTGCACACGTTTAGAGGTTTTTAAGGCTGCTATCTTCCAATTCTGACCTGATTCAAACATAATCGTTGCACCAAATAAAATATACTATATTTTTATATTTTTTTCAACAATTAATGGTATTTTAATTTAAATTATTTCCTGGATTTTTTTTTATTACAAAAAAATAAATATAATAACATTATTTTTTAGTCATACACATTTATACCAATATATAACATATAGGTTCTTAACATATATTAAATTAATTCTAGGGAATATTAACAAAATTTTTTTCCCAAACTTGTATGTTTTACTCATGTTCCACGTGAAACATTGATTCACTATACTAAAAATCTAATTGCTTTATTAATAAAACTATACTCTTCCTAATTTAAGTTATTTTATATACCTCTATTCCTATGTTTCACGTGAAACATTAATTTAATGTACTAATTTTCAATTAATTTTATTAACGAATAGTAATATTATTTATTAAATTAAACTATTTTTATTCTTCTACACATATGTTCCACGTGAAACATTGATTAAATATACTATAACTTAAATCATTTTTTTAATAAATTCTATACTCTTGCCAATATAAACTATTTTATATATTCCCATTCTCATGTTTCACGTGAAACATAGGTCTTTAATATAT
>CAKPJE010000114.1 GCA_934162555.1 uncultured Bacilli bacterium
TCGCACTTCTTTTTTCAAGTGCAAAATTAATATATCAAACTATTTTTTTATTGTCAACGTTTTTTTGAACTTTTTTTAAAAAAATCGACATTTTATGCAGTTTTTATAAAATACTGACACATTTTAACACTTTCAAGAGTTATTTGTTATATCTTTATAGATTTTGTAATAATGTTCTATAACCTCTTTTTTAAATGGAAAAGCATTATTATTTTTATTGTCTATGAGTTTATTCAAGCTATCTTGAACTATTACATCTATTTCATCAGAATATCTCATAGTAATTTTATGATACCTATATTCATTTTTATCAAGAACTTTAAAATTTCCATCAGGAAAAATTCTTAAGTCCAAATCATAGTCAATATATTTTATTATATTACCATCAATTATATAGGGAGATGCGATATTGCAATAATAGAATAATCCATATTTTTTTAATTGAGCCAATATATTATACCATTCTTTTTTGTAAAAGAATAAAATGGCTATTTCTTTGGTTCGATGACTTCTACCATCATTTTCTATTAACTTAACTTTATTATTAGCACATACCAAATATTCGGCTGTTTCATCTAAAACAATGGCTTCGCCGCTAATTCTATCTATTTTACCATTGTGTTTATAACAGTGAATTGTTAATTTATCCCCAACTTTCATTTATATTCCTCCATATGCATTATATTATAATTAAAAAAGGTAGTCAAATTTCTTTACTACCTATTAATTATTTTTCAAAATTTCAATTGCTTTATTATATTGATTGTCTATTAAATTAGTTTCACCGCTTTCTGTAGTTTCCACATCATTTTCTATTTGATAATCCGGAGTAATACCTATACCATCAATATTAGTTCCATTTGGCCTATACCATAAAGATGTAGTATATTTCACCATTTCTCCTGAAGATAATGAATAAGTATGTTGAACTTTACCTTTTCCATATGTTTGTGATCCAATTAATATTGCTCCATAACTGTCCTTTAATGCTCCTGCTAATATTTCAGCCGCAGAGGCGGTATTTCCATTAACAAGTACAACGATTGGAACAGATTGCTTATCATTTGTTTTATCTTTAAATTCTTTTTTCTTATTATCTTTATCTATTAAAGAATAAACAATGCTTCCTTTAGATAAAAATATTTCAGCAGTTTGATAGGCTTCTTCAAGATAACCACCAGCATTATTTCTTAAATCAATTATTAATCCATAATAACTGTTTAATTGAGATAAGGCATATTCTAACTGTTTATTAATATTATTTGAAAATAAATTTATCTTAATATATCCAATATTTTCATTTTCAACAAAGGAGTATCTTAAATTAGGGTAATCAATTGAGGTCATTTTTAAATTGTTAAAATCTCTAATTTCATCGTTTCGCATTATTTTTAAATCGATTTTATTTGTTTTATTTTGTTCAATAATATTTTTTATTTCATCAGAATTCATATTTTCAATATTTATATCATTGATTGATATTATTTTGTCATTCATTTTTAAGCCTGCTTTCGCTGCAGAGGAATTATAAAGAACATTTTCTATATAGTTTTCTTTAATAGTTATTCCAATTCCCTCATATTTAGCATTTAAACTATCATAAAGTGAAGTTGATTTATCTTCATCAAGAAGTCCAGTATATTGATCACCCAAGTAAGAGGTCATGCCATTAATTGCACTATCAATCATTGCTTTTTTATCAACATCTTCGTAATAGTTATTTGTTAATTTCGAATAAACATCAATAAATTCTTGCATATTCTCATCTTTAATTATTTCTGAATACGATTGTCCATCATCCGTAGAATAATTACGCATAATTAAAATGCCAGTTGATAATGCAGATATTATAGCTGTAGCAACAATAATAATTATTACTCCACATAAACTATATTCTTTTTTCATTTACTCTCCTATCATAATAATGATACCATTTATCAAAGCAAAAAAAAAGACTTTGAAGTAAATTTAAATTATTTCAAAGCACTTTTTATTTGATCAATATTTTCAATATAATTTACTATTTTTTTATTTCTTATTTTTAGTAGAGTTACATCACCAAAAGATAATTCTTGAACTGATGTTGCTTTAGAATTGCCACTACCATCTTTTGTTTTATAACTTTCGTTTACTTTTTTACTTAAATCACAGTAGTAGATCTTTATTGCATCTTCCTTTTTAGAATAATTCGTAATTAAAGTTGAATAATACATTGCATCGTCTAATGTTGAATCATATGCGATGACATAATATTCATCATATGGTCTATTAAATATCATTCCAACATTTAACGTATCATAGGAAATAGTAACATTAGTATTGGTATTATTATTAGCATTATCTCTCTTTTTTACAATTAAACTAGATAAAAAATATAATCCTACAATTACAATTGTTAATACAACTAAAATTATAAAAAATTTTTTGATATCAATATCTGAACTTTCTTGTACACTACTTTGTTTATAACTTGTTTTTTTTACCTTTTTCATTTTACCACCCAAATTAATTATATAACAATAATACCA
>CAKPJE010000115.1 GCA_934162555.1 uncultured Bacilli bacterium
CTGATGAACAGCATAGATTTGGAGTTGTTCAAAGAGGAAATTTGAAAAATAAAGGTATTACGCCAGATATTTTATATATGAGTGCGACGCCTATTCCTAGAACTTATGCATTGACATTATATGGTGATATGGATATTTCTAGTATTAGAACTATGCCAAGTGGTAGAAGACCAGTAAAAACTTTGCTGAAGAAAAATAGTGAAATAACGGATGTTTTATATATGATGTTTGCTGAAATTAAGAAGCATCATCAAGTTTATGTTATTGCGCCTTTGGTTGAAGAAAGTGATAAAATTGATTTAGAGAATATATATAATTTGGAAGAAAAAATGAATAAAGCTTTTGGCAAAATATGTCATATAGGAGTATTACATGGAAAAATGAAAGCCTTCGAAAAAGCTGAAGTTATGGAAAAGTTTAAAAATAATGAAATACAAATTTTAATAAGTACAACGGTTATTGAAGTTGGGGTTGATGTTGCTAATGCTACTATGATGGTTATTTTTGATAGTTATCGTTTTGGCCTTTCTGCTTTACATCAATTGCGTGGAAGAGTTGGCAGAAGTTCGCTTGAGAGTTATTGTATTCTTATTAGTGATAAAGAAACTAAACGGTTAGAGGTTTTGACTAAAACTAATGATGGGTTTAAGGTTAGTGAAGAAGATTTTAAATTGAGAGGCGGCGGTGATATATTTGGTGTACGTCAAAGTGGTGATATGAATTTTAAATTAGCTAATGTTAAAAATGATTATGATATGCTTTTAAGAGCAAAAGAAGATAGTGAAGAATTTATGAAAAATCATGATTTTGAGGATGAGAAGTATGCTTATATTAGAAAAATTGTTATTAATTCTACTAATTTAGATTGATGTGTAAACTATACATTAATGGGATTGGAAGTTATTGACTTTTAGATTTGAATAAACTATACTTTTAGTGCATAGGTAGTTTTGCTTATGCAAGGTTTCTTATTTATGATTTTAATATGAATAAGTAATCTTTACCCCCTGAAGAGAGCATTTAACCGTGCTCTCATTTTTTGTGCCCATTTTATAAGTGATTACTAGGCATCAGTATTGCTAAAATATTTTTAGGTACAATTTAGGTACAAAAAAATTGTCTTTTAAAATAGATCGTTGAAGAAAAATGCCGAAAGTGGCAAAAATCTTCAATGGATTTTTAATTTTTAACAATGTTACGGATAATATATAAATAATCCGTATGAATGAAAAATGTAATATTATTCCGTAAAGGGAATAAAATATATTGACATATTATTCCGAAAACGGTATAATCTATATATAGAGGTGATAACTATGCAAATTAAAGATATGAAAGATGTTATTGATATTGCTAAAGACATTAAAGATCTAACTGAGCAAAAGAAAAATCCAACAAGAGAAGGTATGGAAAAAGCAATAAAGAGTGTTAGACAACACCTATTATTAGAAACAGAAGTATATGAAGATGCATTATGTGTTGCTAATAAGAGTTCAAAAGTAAATATTGAAAATATTGATAATAACATTTTATATGGGAAACTTGATGATTATAAAACAATATGCTTTAGTTATTTTCTAGATAAGTATGGTAAAGAGCAACTTGATGAAATTATTAAAGAATATAATTTGGAGGTGTAAATATGAATTTTATGACAATTAAAGAGGCAAGTGAAAAATGGGATATTAGTGAAAGAAGAATAAGACAACTTATTCAAGATGGTAGAATTTTAGGTGCAAAAAAAATTGGCGCTGCATGGTATATTCCAAATGATGCTGGCAAACCAATAGATAAGAGAGTAAAAGAAGAAATTGAATTTAAAATAGATCTACCAGAAGATTATTTCAAAGAAGTAGATGAAAAACTTACTAAATTAAATAGTAAAAGGCCATTATCTAAGGAAGCAACAGAATCATTACAAAATGCAATTAATCTAGAATGGACATATAACAGTAATGGTATTGAAGGTAACACTTTAACATTAAAAGAAACAAAAGTAGTGTTAGAAGGTATCACTATTGGTGGAAAATCTGTAAGAGAGCACTTAGAAGCTATAAACCATGAAAATGCTATTGGGTATTTAGAAGGATTAGTAAAAGATAAAAGTGAAATATCTGAATGGAACATTAAAGGATTACATCAGTTAATTTTAAAAGGTATAGATGATGATAATGCTGGAAGATATAGAAATCATAATGTTATTATAAGTGGGGCAAAGCACAGGCCACCAGAATACATAAAAGTTCCAGAATTAATGGAAAAGTTAATGATAAACTATGATGATTGGGATAAATATCATCCAATAGTAAGAGCATCTTTGTTACATGGAGAATTAGTTAAGATCCATCCATTTATTGATGGAAATGGTAGAACATCTAGAATAGTAATGAATATGGAGCTAATGAGAAGTGGATATGTACCAGTTATTATTAAGAAAGATAACAGATTAAAATATTATGAAGCACTTGATAAAGCGCATACAAC
>CAKPJE010000116.1 GCA_934162555.1 uncultured Bacilli bacterium
ACAGGAGATATAGCAATATAATCCATTCTAACTTCAATAACTAAAAAAGAAATCAAGACAAACACTGTAGATAATTTAATAAATGGCCATGTTTTTGATTTTTTCTGTTTCATTATAATTACTCCCTACTTGTTAATAATTAATATATTTTCATTGTTATATTCTAATCCCATTTCCTTAACAACTGCAAGTATATTTTCAAATGATGTTAATTCATTTACTTTCATAGTTAAACTCTCATTCTTCTTAGATTGTTCATTTATACTATATTTTACTTTTTCAATATTCATATTTAAGTGACTAACTTCAGCACCGCCAAATATTTTTACTAAGAAAATACATAGTAATGATATAGTCGCAAATAAATATAAGGTTGTATCTAATTTTGTAAATGTCTTTTTCTTAGCTCTTGGCATTTTTATTCTCCTACTTTCTCTATAATACGAAGTTTAGCACTTCTAGCTCTATTGTTAAAATCGAGTTCCTCTTTTGAAGGTTCAATTGTTTTTATTTTTTTAAATTTAGGTTTTAAATCATCAGGGATTATTGGCATATCTTTATAACCATCTGGATTTTTTGAAACCTCATTAAATATGTCTTTACAAATTTTATCTTCAAGTGAATGAAAAGTTATAACACATATTCTTCCATTTATTTTAAGTAAATTCAATGATTTTTTTAAAGCACTTTTAAATACTTCTAGTTCATTATTTACTTCAATTCTAATAGCTTGAAAAGTCTTTCTTGCAGGGTGATGTTCTCTTTGATATTTCATTGGTACAACTTCTTTTATAATGTCTACTAATTCAAAAGTTGTTTCAATTTTTTTATCAATCCTTTTTTTTACTATGTTATGCGCAATTTTATAGGCAAACTTTTCTTCCCCATAATCTTCGAGAATTTTTCTAAGTCTATTTTCATCATATTCATTAACTACTTTATATGCATCGAGTTCTTGATCCTTATTCATTCTCATATCAAGCCTAGCATTTTTGTGAAAACTAAATCCTCTTTCTTCTTCATCAAGTTGAGGACTTGAAACACCTAAATCAAATAATATTCCATCAACCTTATCTATTATATACTTATCTATATTAACAAAATTGTCGTTTATTATAGAATAATTATTATTTATTTGTTTTAATCTTTCATTTGCTGACTTTATAGCTTCTTTATCTTGATCAAAAGCATACAAATGACCATTGGGGATTTTTTCTAAAATTAGACTGCTATGTCCACCATAACCTAAAGTACAATCAACAATTACAGAATTATCTTTTAAATTAAGATTTTCAATACATTCATTAAGTAATACACTCTTATGCATTTTTTTGCTCCTTAAACAAATCTTCTGCTATATCAGATATATCATCAATATCATTCATAAATTCTTGCCATAAATTGCTATCCCAAATTTCTGCATGATCCCCAACACCAATAATAACACATTCCTTTGTTAAATTGGCATAAGCCATTAAAGGAGCGCTTATATTAGTTCTTCCTTGTTTATCAGTGCTAGAAAGAATTGCACCTGATAAAAACAATCGCATAAATTTTCTAGAATCTTTGGTATTAGGTAAAGTGTTATATTGTGCTAGTTTATTTTCCCATTCTTTTTTGGTATAAACAAATAAGCAATTATCAAGACCTCTAGTTATAATAAATTCATAGCCTAGTTCATCTCTAAATTTAGAAGGAATTGTTAAACGACCTTTTTCATCAAGATTGTAATGATACTCTCCCATAAACATAAGATCGCCACCTTTCCCCACTATAATCCACTTTCTACCAATATTTTACTATTGTTTAAATAAAAAGTAAATAGTTTTAAAAAAAATCATAGGATTATTCCTATGACTTTACATTATACTAGAACCTAATATAATAGCAAGTAAAATATATAATACTATTAAAATAATATAATTTATACCTGTTTTTGGCTTATTACATCCTTCATTACAAGACATTTAGCCGCCTCCTATCTATACATATGCCCCAAGTATAATTATTAAAAGAATAAATAGAACTAATACGATTGCAGCGCCTGATATTCCGTTATTACAACACATAAACTCATTCCTCCTTTTTTCATCTTTCACATTATTTTATGGTTCAAACCACATTTATGTGAATAATTTTATTCAAATTATTGTTTTTTTTTTGATTTTTTGTTATGATAGTTAGTGTTTATTAAGAAAGGACAGAATTTATGAAAAAACTAATCATGACAATTTGTTTATGTACTTTACTCTTAAGCGGCTGTAAAAAAGAAACAAAACTTGCAAATGGCGAAGAAGTAATTGTTCACATAAACGGAAAAGACTTTTCAGCAAATGACTTATATAAAGAAATGAAAAAATCTTATGGTGCGAATACACTAATTACTTT
>CAKPJE010000117.1 GCA_934162555.1 uncultured Bacilli bacterium
TAAAGGAATAAATTATATGAATAAAAAGAAAAGAAAACTTAAATGGAAGAATGTAATAATTATTTTAATAGTTACTGCACTTATCATAACCTTAATAATATCTATATTTAATATAGTTAAATGGAAAATTGATTCTAATAAAACTAGCGAAGAAATTACAAATATTCAAGAAGATATAGATGTAGATGAGGTTGAAGATACTGAAAATACAGAGATAATAGAACCAGTTGAAGAACCACCTAAAGAAAATCCTTATTGGGATTATATAAATATGAATATGATAAATGTTGATTTTAATGTTTTAAAAAGAACAAATCCAGATGTTGTTGGTTGGGTGAAAGTAAATGGTACAAATATTAATTATCCTTTTGTTCAAGCAAATGATAACAAATATTATCTTACACATAGTTTTAATAAATCATATAATGCAGCAGATGGGTATTTTGGGATTATAGAAACAACAATACTAATAATAAGAATACAATTATATATGCTCATGGAAGAACCGATAAAACAATGTTTGGTACTTTAAGAAAAGTTTTAAACAATGGTTGGCTTAATAATACAGATAATTTTGTTATTAAAATATCTACTGAAACAGAAAATAGTTTATGGCAAATATTTAGTGTATATCATATACCTACTACTAGTGATTACTTGAAAACGGATTTTGATGATGATACAGAATATCAAAACTTCTTGGATATGATTAAAAATAGAAGTAGTTATAACTTTAATACAAGTGTTAATTCTAATGATAATATTCTTACTTTATCTACTTGTTATAGTAATAGTGATAAAATGGTAGTTCATGCTAAACTTATAAAAAAAGAAGTAGAACAATAAACAATTTACCTCTTTCAATTATTCAATATAATTATAAAATATGAATTTATTAAATTTAAATAGAATTCAAAAATTATTATAGAAATGACAGTATGACAGCAATTTTTGGGTGGGTACCACCTGATTTTTTCTGTCATTCCTGTCATTATTTTTTGTATTTAAATGTCTTTTCAGCAAGCCCTTTACTTTCTCTATTAGCACTATTAACAGCCATAATATTACATAATATTGAAATAGTAAATAAGATATAAACAATCACAAGCACATAAATATTAGTTTTAATACTTTTTTGGAACATTTCTAAAGCCATAACAACTAAATATAATAGCCCACTTAATACTAATGTTCCTATAGTTAAGCCATCAAATGAATATCTAATAGCTTTAGAATCTTTTTTATCAACATTCCATTCATCAATTTTAGTCCATTTATATAAATAAAATGTTTCACAAACTAACATTATTGGAACAATAATCCAGTAAATAGCATAATAGCTTTCTTTATTAGTGATTAAGCATAATATCATAAATAAAAGTAATATAGCATTTATAACAATTCTTAATACATCAAAAATCTTTTTAGTTTTTCTTTGCATTTTCTATATTCTCCTTTCTTCTTGCACTATTTAATACATTAACTGTTTCTTTAGCAGTTCTAATTTGATACTCGGTATCCTCAATAGTTTGTTCTATTTGTTCTCTTTGAGTTTCATTGTAATTTTTTTCTTCTAAATCCTTTTTAAATTGTTCTACCATTTCTTCCCAATTTTTAATAACTGATGAAGTATTAAGTATAGCATCAACAATTTGATTGCCCTTTAATCCAGAATAGTAATTAATTAAAAATGGATTTAAAGGTGTTACTTGAAATCCTAACCCAGCAGTATACATCAAATCATTATAATTTAAACCAATTACTTTACTAGTTTTTCTTAATGTTTTGGGATTAATAATTCATTAAATAATAAGTATCTTGTAGATAGTTATTATTTAATCTTGTTTATAATCATTACACATTTATGTAAGTTTATGTGTTTTGCGATTAAACAAGCATGGGGTTATTAGGGAACACCCTAATCTCACATGGGCTTTGCCCTAGTGAGATAGGTCAATAAATGACCTTTATACTAAAGAAGCGCAAACAAAGGAGGAATTTAATGTATGATGGAAATCAAGTATTAAGATTTGAAAGCAAATATAAAGCAAAAGATTTAGGTGGACTTGGTGTAGAACTTCCCCAAAGAAAAGGTACAGGTAATTATGATAAAGATAGAACACAATTTAACTATAGTTATGTACCTCTAATTAAATCTACTCTACAAGAGCAAGTCTATTCTAAATTAAGAGATAATAAAATATATTATAATGATGGCAAGAATACCAATCTATTAAATAGTGCTATCATTACGAGTGGAAAAGAATTTTTTCAAAATTTGGGAATGAAGTTCAAAGAAAGTAACAGAACTCATCAAGTTGGAAAAGACAAAGGTAAACCTATTCTAGTACCTGATATAAAATCTAAAGAAGATATACCAGAA
>CAKPJE010000118.1 GCA_934162555.1 uncultured Bacilli bacterium
TCTTTAAATATTTTAATTTATTTTCAATATTTCTGTTGTGTTTCCATATTTTTACAATTTTCGACATATTTCTATATATTATCTGTATATTCTCTGTCTTTTTTTAAAGAAAAGGGAAAGGGCGAAGGGCCGCCACTGCAGGGGGTATGTGTAACGGACCATGCTCCATCCGTCAAAAGCCCTGAAGGGCTTTCGACGGATGACGGCTGTCGCCGTATAAAAATAAAAAGACAGTCACTCACTGGTGAGCAAGCTCCCCATTGAGTGACTGTCTTTTTATTTTTGCATGGCTCGTTACACGGCAAACTGACTGTTATAAAGGTTTTGATAGAAACCGCCTCTGGCCATAAGTTCATCATGTGAACCCTGTTCTATAATATTACCATCTTTCATAACTAAAATCAAATCAGCATTTTTAATAGTTGACAAACGATGGGCAATTATAAAAGAAGTCTTATTTTCAGATAACTTATCCATAGCTTTCTGGACAAGTTCCTCCGTTCTCGTATCAACATTACTAGTTGCCTCATCCAAAATAAGTAAAGGTGTATTTTGTAAAATACCTCTAGCAATAGTAAGTAATTGTTTCTGACCAGAAGAAATACTATCCCCATCAGTAATAACAGTATCATAACCATTTGGTAAAGTCTTAACAAAATGATCAAGACCAACTATCTTAGAAACAATTTCTACTTCCTTATCACTAATATTTTCTCTATTAAAAACAATATTTTCTCTAATAGTACCATTAAATACCCAAGTATCTTGTAAAACCATCGTAAATAAATCATGAATATTAGATCTAGTTAAATCTTTAATAGATGCTCCATCAATCGTAATATCACCATCAGTAATATCATAAAATTTCATAAGTAAATTAACAATAGTTGTTTTACCAGCACCCGTTGGACCAACAATTGCAACCTTAGAACCAGCTTTAATATGAGCACTAAAATTATTAATTGTATTCTCTAAATTACCATCATATTTAAAAGAAACATTTTTAAACTCAACATTACCCTTAACAGTATCTAATTTTTTAACAATATTTCTTTCATTAGACATTTCTTTCTCATCCAAAAATTCAAATACTCTCTCACTAGAAGCAGCAACAGTCTGTAAACTAGTCATAGCTTCCGCAATCTGTGAAAGTGGCGAAGTAAATAATCTAACATAAGTAATAAAAGCAACAATTGTACCAAAATCAGTCTTACTATCTAAAACAAGCAAAGCACCGACAATACAAACAGCAACATATCCAAAATTACCAACAAAATGCATCATTGGCATCATTAAACCAGATAAAAACCTACTCTTTTTATTAGCAACATACATTTTTTTATTTAAATCATCAAATTTTTCATTAACAATTTTTGAACCATTGTAAGCTTTTATAACATTAAGACCAGAATAAGTTTCTTCAATATGAGCATTTAAATTACCAAGTTCCTTCTGTCTTAAAGTAAAATATTTTTGAGATTTTGACAAAACCATAAACATAAATATAAAACCAAATAAACTAGAAAGAATAGCCGTAATAGCCATTATACCATTAGTTACAAACATCATTACAATTGTCCCAATAAATAACGCAAGAGCGCTAACTAAAGAAGCAATTGATTGATCCATTGACTGAGCAACAGTATCAACATCATTAGTTATTCTTGATAAAGTATCACCAGTTTGGTTTTGATCAAAAAATTTCAAAGGAAGCTTATTTAATTTAGCGCCAATTCTACTCCTTAATTTAAAAGCAAATTTATTAGAAGCTTCTGTCATAAGTATAGATTCAACATAATTAAATATAGCACTTATCAAATAAACAGTAACTAAAAATATAGCTAAGTTTTTAATACCTTTCGTATCCATATTAGGTTTAATAGCTTCCCTAATAGAATCAGGCATTTCATCAAGTTTTTTATAAATCTCTGTCTGATCACTAATTCCCATCAAACCAGATAATTTAGCAATATCAACGCCCTTAATCACCTTACCATCTATTACAACATCATTAATTAAAACTGAAGCAATAGAATCAGGTAATTCTTTAGTATTCTCAAAATTTAAAAATTTAATTTTATCCTCTTTAGTAATTAATACACCATTATAAGTACTATCCTTTAAACTATCAATACCACTCTCACTAAATTTTTTCAAATCAATAATTTTAGAAGTAAAATCTTTAATTTTATCTTCACTCAAATCATTACTAACACTAGTATAAATAGTATTCAAATTATCCTTATTTATTATTAAACCCTCAGATATTTTATTAGTAAGTTTAGATAAAACATTAGGTGTAAAAATAGCAAGCAAAGAACTAACAGTAGATAAAACAACAGCTACAATAATCATAACC
>CAKPJE010000119.1 GCA_934162555.1 uncultured Bacilli bacterium
GGCATAAGCAGCAACACTTCTTACTCTAAATACAGCTTGAAATAAATTAACTCTTGGTCTTAAATAAGCTTGTTCTCTTAAAAATTCACGAGTATGTCTTTTAGGTTGCATTGGGTAATCTTCAGGACAATCACCTAATAATTTTATGTTTTCAACTTTCATTTCAAAGTCTTGACCACTACCTTCGGATTTTACAATAATACCTTTTGCTTCTATAGCAGATCCTATATGCATTTTGGTTATTTCTTCAAAACCATCTATATTACTACTATACACTAATTGTACATGTTTAAAATATGTACCGTCTGAAAAATCAATAAATCCAAAATCCTTTTGTTTACGATGATTCTTAATCCAACCACTAAGTATTACTTCTTTTCCTAAATATTCTTCGATTTTTTCATATAAATCTTTTACATCCATTTTCTATTCCTCCTTTTGACAAAAAAAGTTAATGATTAAAGAGGCGTATTACCGCGGTACCACTCTTTTTATCATTAACTGATATCTCATTTACTATAACGGATTTACCCGCCCTTTCCTACTATTTTCAAAAAGGGGATTCAGTGTTGTTATTCATATTTCACTTAATGCCAGTTTCCACCATATCCAGCTCTCTATTATTAGTAATAAATACTACTCCTCACTTCACAATCGATGATTTAATTATATAACATTTAAAATATTTGTCAAGCACATATCCTATTTTTTTAGGATATTTTGATTATTCTATGATAATGTCTTAAGTATTACACACAAAAATACAACTTATAGCATTTTACCAATAATTTTATTAACTTCATTTTTTAAATCATCTTTCAAAATATAATCAACAAAACCATCCTTAATATAATGATGTTTAATATGTTCCTTACCACTATCAAGCATAATAACCATAGGAATATTAATATCTAATTTATGAAGTCTCTTTAAAGTTTCAAGAGCACTTATAGGAACCATTGTATCATCAATAACAATTAAATTATAATTCTCACCACTTCTAATCAAATCAATAGCATCAATACCATTTAAAACAAAATTAATACTATAATCTTTAAATAAATTCTCCAAAACCTTAATTAATTTTTCATTATTTGAAACAAGTAAAATATCAGTATCATTAACAATCTGCTCACTCTTAAAATTAGCAATTATAGAATCTAAAACAATAACAAGTTCATTACCCATATCACTTTTTATAACCAATGTTCCATTCATCATATTAATAACCTTATTAACAATATTAATATCAAGAATCATATTACTTAAATCATCATCAGTTATCTCTTTATCCAAACTAAGAACATCATTAATTTTCTCTAAACTAAGAGGTGTACTGCTATCCTCTAAAGAAATAATAAGCCTACAAACATCATACTTAATAATACAATCAACATTAATCTCAATAAAACCCTTTTTTGTTCTTTCAATAGACTTATCAATAATAGTCATTAAAACCTGTTTCACCCTAACAGCATCACCATATAAATACTCCGGTAAACTATCACTAATAACGAAATTAAACCTAACATCAGTTTTTTTACTCTCCCTAATCTTAATTTCATTAAGTAATTTTTTAACATTATATTTTTTATCCTTAATAAGAGTAATATTTTTAGAATCAAGATTAGACACATTTAAAACATTATTTAATGTAAAACTAGCATCTCTTAAATTTAAATCAATCTCCCTAGAATTCTCCTTTATTTCCTTTATACTATTTAATTCTAAATTATAATCATTTAACTCCTTAATATTTTCAATCGGTTTTCTAACCTCAGCACTCATCCTAAATAAAAAATTAGATTTCTCAATATAGCTCTTACTAGTTAAGCTTCTATTCTTCTTTAATTCTTCAATTATTCTTAAATCAGGATTTTCTATAGTAAAATACATTAAAATTGTAATAAAAGTTTCTGTAGCCGGAATTAAAATCAAAGTTGGATTATGCTTTTGAATATACATAACAATAACACCAATTCCTAAAAAAGCAATCAAAGGAATATATTTTTTACTAAATATATTTTTTATATTCATTCCAATATAAACTAGACACATACAAATATGTATACCAACTATAAAATAGACAAAATTAACAGACATTCCCTTTGCATACATACCCACATCACTCTTAACAAACTCTAAAGGTAATAAAAAAACAATAACAGAATAAACAATAAACATAATAAGATCGCCAACTAAGTATTTTTTTATTCTCTCATTCTTTTCATTTTCCTTTATTGAAATTGCAAAAGTATATGT
>CAKPJE010000120.1 GCA_934162555.1 uncultured Bacilli bacterium
ATTGTAACTTTTTCTCCAAGTTTTACAGGATTAGGATTTATAGACAAGATTGTAATTTTAGGCCCTTCTGTATCATTCAAAGAAACACCACATCTAGAACAGACGCCATTAACAAAATTATGTCCTTTAGCGGAGCCTTCGATTTCCCCACAAATTTTACAAGTTTTAGGTTTGCTACATGTTGCTGAAGAAAAATCATGAACATGCCCAGTTTCCGCTTTTTCACTAGTTGATATATTTGTTTTGCTATCCTCTACATTATTATTAATATTTTTTTCAGAAACATTATCATTCGTTGTTTCATTACTATTCGAACTTTTATCATCAATATCCTCTTCTTTATTAATATTTTCTTTTTTTTCCTCTATCATATTATTCGGATTAGATGACGGGTCAACATTTCTTATGTTGCTACAACCAGTCAAAATAAAGCTAATAACTAAAAATAATATTAAGATTTTTTTCATTTTTAAAATTCCCTTCTTTATCAATAAAAACATCAAAATTTCACATCAAAAAATTCATATTTTAAGTATAGAAAAATGATATTTATTTTAATCGCTTGCCCGTATTATACCATATAATTATCTAATTTTCAATTTTAAGGCCCATCTTTATAGTTATCGCATAATTTTGACATGGAGTCAACTTAATGACTAGATGATTTAAAATATAATGTCCAAGTTCATGAGCAATAGTGCTTTCCCAAGTTGCATCATTAACATACCAGTCACTTCCAACAACGCTTGATATTGGTTCATTCATAATATCTTCATTTAAAAAATAATAACTATTTAAAAGTATTTGAGTTTTATTTACTTTATTATATTTCGTAATATCTTCATTGGCATTAACAAATTGAAACATAGGTTGAAAACGAGCAATATATTCTTTATTAGTTGAAGCATTTGTAATAGATATGTTGGTCAAAGCACCAGATATGTTAGGAAATAGATTATACATTTCTTCAATTGCACCAATTATTTTTTTGAAACATTGTCTGATGCATCACAAAAACTTACTATGGGAATAGAAGTTTTATTTTGTATTTCATATTCATATTGTGATGTTTCAATTTCATGACTACATTTCCAACTTTGACTTGTTATATCTTTAACAATTAGTTTTATAGACTCCTCATAACTATTAACTTTTTTTTATTATAAGTATTACTAGTATTTAATATTGAAACATTGTAACCATAAATATAACCATTTCCTTTTCTTTTCAAGTAGAAAAACGGCTTATATAAATCATTTCCTCTTATGATACTAATTATAAAGAAACTAATAAAAGCAAGTGATGCAACACTAACCATAACAGAAAAATTATCTTCTTTTTTTACTGCTGCTCCGTTAAGAATGCTCTCAACATTTTCTTTATTTCTTATAAAAGAATATCCTTTTGCAGTCCAATGACCACATTTATAGCAAAAATTGTCGTCTTTTTCTATTTCATCAGTATCACAATATTGATTTAAACAAATCATAATTATCACCACTATATATTTACTACTATGAATAAAGTATAACATATTTTATCTAAAAAGTGTGCTATATTGTAAATTTTCTAAAAAATTTAATGAGAAAATTATATTAGGGGTAAATTATATAATTTTAAGAGGTAAGTGTAAATGTCAATATTTTTTGTATTTAAATGTTTTTTCAGCAAGCTCTTTACTTTCTCTATTAGCACTATTAACAGCCATAATATTACATAATATTGAAATCGTAAATAAGATATAAACAATCACAAGCACATAAATATTAGTTTTAATACTTTTTTGAAACATTTCTAAAGCCATACCAACTAAATATAATAGTCCACTTAATACTAATGTTGGATGAATATAGTATAGACACAGGTAGTAATTAAGGAAAGTTACTTATAGCCCATAAAATAAGGAAAAAACCAATATTTAATAATTTTGATTTTTCTGAAAAATAAATTTTGAATTAAAACTTTTATTCAAAAATTTAAGTTGATTTTAAAAGTATAAATAAAGAAAAGAGGTAAAATATGTTATTAGATAATAATACTAAAAAAGTTTTTGATTTATTAGATATGTATAATAATTTAAATAATGTTGATAAAGTTAGGTTAGCAATTTATTTATTAGAAAATAAAAACTTCTATATTAATTTTAATATTAAAGATATAATTATATTATTAAAAGAAGTATTAAATAAACTAGATTCTAGTAATAGTAAAAATATTGTTAATTTTGCTAAATATAAGCA
>CAKPJE010000121.1 GCA_934162555.1 uncultured Bacilli bacterium
AGATATTCAGAATGATGGAACCGCTTTGTTACTGCCAATCATGAATCAAAATAAAAAAACATTATATGAAAATTTTAAATTGATGGCTGATGATGCTAGAAAACTTAATTTAAACTTGTATATTGCTTCTGGATATAGGGACTATAATTATCAGAAAGCTTTATATAATGGTTATTTAAAGAATGAACCTGTTAGTGTTGTTGATACTTATTCTGCTAGACCAGGTCATTCTGAGCATCAGACAGGTCTTGCTATTGACTTAAGTCCAATTGATGATTCGTTTGCTTATACAAATGAATATAAATGGTTAAAGGATAATGCCCATAAATATGGTTTTATTTTAAGGTATCCTAATGATTTAACTAATTTGACTGGTTATAAATATGAACCATGGCATTATAGATATGTTGGTAAAGATGTTGCAACATATATTTACACTTCTGGTATTACTTTTGATGAATATTATGAATATTTTATAAATCACAGTAACTAGCTTTGAGCTAGTTTTTTTTGTTTGCCTATATAAATAGTTTGTTTATTGTAACCTTTACATGTTATTAAAACAACAATGTTTTTATAATTATTTTTTATTAAGGCTTTACCATTTTTGTTAATATCATATATATCAACTATTTCATATATATATTTTTGATTATTATAATCTATAATGACTTCATCTTTTATTTTAACTTTATATAAATTTTTAAAGTGTGATATTTTAGAGTTTCCATTATGTCCTGCTATAATGATATAGCTGTTATTTTTATCTGGTAAAACTAAAGGTTTTAGTAATTTTACACCATCATTTAAATTGTTTCTTTTATCATCTAAATTATATACTTTTTTTGTAAAATTTATTTTAGGAATAGAAAGTTCTAGTAAATAGTCTTTTGATACTTTTATATTGTATTCATATTATTTATAACAAAATATATTAAGTAAACATATAATAATTATTATTTTATATATTTTTTTCATATTTTTTTATTACTAAAATTATTATACTTAGTATACTAAATATATAGTTATAATTATTTTTTAATGTATCTGGTACTTCAATAATAAAATCATTTTCCATGTATATGTTTGTTTCTTTATCATACTCTATTGTAAACTCTATTTTTTCATTATTATTGTTATAACCAAGTGATGCTTCTTTTTCAATTAGATAGTATTTACCTATTTCTAAATCAAGTATTATTTGTCCATTTTCTGATGTTCTTAATTCATAGATTAATTCATCATCTTTATATATTTCAATTAGTGTATTTTCTATTCCTATTTTAGTAATTGAATCTATTTTATTGAAAATTAATTTACCTTTTTTTGAATAATTTTTGATTGTAACTGTTTCTAATATTTCTTTAGTTTCTTCATCTTTATAAATTAAATTTACATCATATTTTTTATTATCGAGTATGTATTTATCAGATGTTTGTAGTTCTTTAATGTAATATTCTCCTAGTTCTAGATTACTAAATATTATTTTACCTTCTTTGGTAATTTTTTTATCTATTAGTTCATCTTTTTGATATAGTATTTTATTATTTAAATAGATATTTTCTTTGGCATATAAACCTATTACTACATTATCCAATTTTTCTTCTTTTTCATTATATTTTAGTATTTCTATTTTTCCTTTTACTCTTTCAGTTTTGTATTTTATTATATAGGTATCATTTTCTAATAATTCTTTTCCGATGAATATTTTTATTTTTTCAGCATTCCATATATATCCGTCTATTTTTTCTTTTACTTCTTCAATTAATAAATTTCCTTTATATTTATTTTTTGTTATAAAATAACCTTCGTTTGTTTCAAATGTACATTCTTCATTTTCGCATATGTATTTATTATTATCAATATCTTTAATTTTAAATTTGATTTTTTTATTTATGATTTCGTTTGTTGCGGAATCTATTTTTATTAATTTTATATAAGCATTTATTTCTTCATCTATTAATTCATAGGTTATTTCATTTTTACTTCCATCTATATTTACTATAAAGTCTTCTACTTTTAAGTAACCTTCTTTGGTTGTTATTTGTTTAAATTTATATTTCCCATATGGTAAAGTAATTTTTATGTATCCTTCTTTATTTGTTGTTACTTTATTTATTAGTTTTTCATTTTCGTATATTTCAAATGTTACATTTTCTTCGGTTTTTTTTTCATTTCCATATACTTTATGAATTATTATTTCACTTTCTATTATAT
>CAKPJE010000122.1 GCA_934162555.1 uncultured Bacilli bacterium
TCCATTTGCGTTTCTGGCTGCACGACCTATTGTTTGAATTAAGCTTCTTTCACTTCTTAAGAATCCTTGTTTATCAGCATCTAGAATCGCGACTAAGCTTACTTCAGGGATATCTAATCCTTCTCTTAATAGGTTAATTCCTACTAAAACATCATATTTTTTTAATCTTAAATCTCTTATTATTCTTAAGCGATCTAGAGTTTTTACTTCACTATGAAGGTATGCTACTTTGATTCCTACTTTTTCTAAATATTTTGTTAATTCTTCGGCCATTCTGATAGTTAGAGTTGTTATTAAAACTCTTTCATTTTGTTCTATTCTGATATTTATTTCTTTTATTAAATCATCTATTTGATTTTTAGATGGTCTTACTTCTATTTTTGGATCTAATAAACCTGTTGGTCTTATTATTTGTTCTATTATACGATTATTTGATGCTTCTATTTCATATTCTGCTGGGGTTGCTGATAGATATATTACATTATCAAGTTTACTTTCAAATTCTTCAAATTTTAATGGTCTATTATCTTTAGCTGACGGAAGACGAAAGCCATAATCTACTAGAACTTGTTTTCTTGCCTGATCACCATTATACATAGCTCTTACTTGCGGTATTGTAACATGGGATTCATCTATTACTAATAAAAAATCATTTTTAAAGAAATCTAATAATGTTGTAGGTGTTTCTCCTGGGCCTTTTAAAGCAAGATGTCTTGAATAGTTTTCTATACCATGGCAAAAGCCTGTTTCTCGCATCATTTCTATATCATAGTTTGTTCTTTCTTTTAGTCTTTGATATTCTAATAATTTATTGTTTTCTTTAAAGTATGTTAAACGTTCTTCTAATTCTTTTTCTATGTTTTCTATTGCTTTTTCTAGCTTTTCATCACTTGTTACGAAATGGCTTGCTGGGAATAAGGAAATTGATTTTTTATTTTCTTTTATGACTCCAGTTACAATATCATAGATTGTTATTCTATCAATTGTATCGCCAAAGAATTCTATTCTAACACCTTCTGTATGCTGATTGACTGGTATTACTTCAATTGTATCGCCTTTAGCTCTAAAGGTTCCTCTTTTAGGATCAATATCATTTCTTTCATATAACATTTCAACTAGTTTTTCTAAAACATCGTTTCTATCTATTTCTTCATTTACGGCAAGTGTAAGCATCTTTTTTTCGTATTCTTCTATTTCACCTATACCATAGATACATGATACTGATGCTACTACTATTGTATTTTGATGTTTTAGGAGTGCTGATGTTGCATAGTGCCTTAATTCATCTATTTCATCATTAATTGAGGCATCTTTTTCTATGTATGTATCAGATGATGGTACATATGCTTCTGGTTGGTAATAATCGTAATATGAAACAAAATAACATACATGATCATTTGGGAATAGTTCTTTTAATTCTGAATATAATTGACCTGCTAGTGTTTTGTTATGAGCAAGTACTAGTGTTGGCTTATTTACTTCTTTTATTACATTTGCAATTGTAAATGTTTTTCCTGTTCCTGTTGCACCTAATAAAACTTGATTTTTTTTGCCATCTTTTATACCTTTTACTAATTCTTCTATTGCTTTAGGTTGATCACCTGCTGGCTTATATTTTGATACTAAATTATACATAGATTCCTCCTTGTTTATATAAAACTACTTTTATTTTAGCATTACTTTAATATTAAAACAAGGAAGTTTTTTCAATTTACTTCCTTATTATTTTTTTTGTTCTTGACTTTCTTTATATATTTTTTCTTCCATTACTGTTTCATCAAATAAGACTTTTATATCTATATTTAAGACTAATGATAAGCGCCACAATGTTCCTAGTGAAAATGTTTGATGATTCTTACTTTCTATATTTGAAATGAATTGGGTTGAATATGCCATTTTATTCGCAAGTTGTTCTTGAGTCAATCCTTGTAATTTTCTTTGTTTTTTAATATTTTTACTAACTAATTCATAAATATAATTTTCATTTTCTCGATCAAACATATTTTTTCCTCTTCCTTTACATTATTTTCTCATTTTTTTTGAAAAAAATACTTACTCTATTCGAGTAGGTATGATATAATATTTATGTGATAGTACATAACTACACTGATTTTGACGATGGAGGTTATTATATGTGTCAAAGATATTGTGATGTTTTTGGGGTAAAATTAGATTCTTCTAAAGAAAAAATAAAAAAGGCTTATAAACGACTG
>CAKPJE010000123.1 GCA_934162555.1 uncultured Bacilli bacterium
AAAAAAGATTCAACCGGAATATGTTTTATTGGGGAAAGAAATTTTAAACAATTTTTATCAAATTATTTACCTAATAAACCAGGAATAGTTGTAAATATCGAAACCAATGAAAAAATTGGTGAACACGTTGGTTTAATGTATTATACAATTGGCCAAAGAAAAGGATTAAATATTGGTGGTAATACAGATAAAATGTTTGTTGTAGGTAAAGATTTAAATAAGAATATATTATATGTTGCATTTGGCAATGAAAACAAATATTTATATTCCTATAGTGCTTTAATAACAGACATTAATTATTTATCAGATAAAAGACCTTCAAAATGCACAGCAAAATTTAGATATAGGCAACCTGATATAGATGTAAATATTGAATATTTAGATAAAGCAATAAAAGTATTATATCCACAAGGAGTAAAAGCAGTAACACCAGGACAAGCTTGTGTTTTATATTTAAATGATGAATGTATAGCAGGTGGTATAATTGAAGAGGTATATGACAAAAATAATGATAAAATATCATATATTTAGTAAATTTTTAAAAATATAGGTTATTCTATATTTTTTTATTTACAACTAAAATATTATTTACTTTTACTTGACATTTACTTACATTGTGGTACAATTATATTGGAGGGTATGAAGTATGAATAAATTAAATGACATTTTACACGAACTTGGCATATCTAAGGTTAAACTAGCAAAATTTCTTGGTGTTTCAAGACAAATGATATATAACTACTTAGAAATGGATGATATAAATAAATGGCCTAAAGATAAAAAAGTTTTATTATTAAATTTATTAGGTATTAAATCTGTTGATGAAATAGAAAACATAAAAGTTGATACAGATTATATAATGGATGTTGAAACAAGAATTAATAGTTTATTTGATAGTAATTCTGCTAGTTCAATTAATGATGGTAATAGTTTATTGAATGGAATGGGGAAAAATCAAAAAGAATTATTAAAAAATGTAATAGAAGTTCTTAAAGAACGTTTAGAAGGCGATGATGATGAAGGTGAAGAAGGATATTATATTGTAAAATACTTATATCATTTCTTACAGTCAATTGATACATCTAAAGAGTTAAAATATATGCTTGCATATGTATCCAAAGCTGCCGGATTTACAAAACCTATGGAGTTTGTTTTTAACGAACAAGATCAATTTATATTTGAAAGCATACTATTTTCTGCCATGACTTTATATGGTAACAAGAATGTAAGCGAAACTAAGATTGCTGAATCTCATAAGAGATTTGTAGATCAAATTGAACATAAAATGGAAGAAAAAATGAGTCGTACTTTGGAACTTAATTCAGCTAAAGTCCAAGCATTAAAAGAATTAAATTATACAGAAATTAATGAAAAGAATGCTGCTGAAGTACTTGAAAAAATTGCTGAAATACAATCTAGAAAAGTTACAAATTAAAACCAAGTTATTTTGGTTTTTTTGTGCGATGGTAAAAAACTAAAAGTTTTATAAAATATATATACAAATTTGGTAAAAATTGGTATAATGAATTTGCAAGAGAGCATAAAAAAAGACCATCTAACGGTCAATTCATTTAGGCCAAAGGCTTTATTTTAACTCTCTATGTCATGTTGAATGGTATCAACACAACTAAATAATACCATAAAGAAAGAGGTATGTCAATATGCAAAATGAATATTCAATAGGACTTGATATAGGTACATCATCAGTAGGATGGGCTGTTATTAATCCTAACACTTATGAAATAATTAAAAAAAATACTTTAAGGAGCAATTATAATTTAATTACTGGCGAAGAAACAAAAAAGATTCAAAGAAAAGCATTATGGGGTGTAAGACTATTTGAAGAAGCTAATACTGCAGCTAGTAGAAGAATAGCGCGTTCAACAAGAAGAAGATATGATCGAAGAAGAAAAAGAATTAAACTACTACAAGAAATATTTAAAGATGAAATAAATAAAGTCGATAATCATTTTTTTGATAAACTGAACACAAGTTTTTATAGTCCAAAAGATATAAATAATATTAAGGTTAATTTGGATGATTATGATAAGATGAATATATTTTCAAATAATAAAAGAAATGGAATAGATAAAAAATATCCTACAATTTATCATTTGAGATATGACTTAATAAATAATCCTGATAAGAAAGATATTCGTTTAGTTTATCTTGCACTACATCATATAATAAAATAC
>CAKPJE010000124.1 GCA_934162555.1 uncultured Bacilli bacterium
GTTTTCAATTACAAAACTTATTTTTTATAAATAGAACAAAGTAAAAACAAATACTTTAACTTCTAAAATTTACAGAAATTTCTTTATTTCCATATAAATAATAATTAAATATATCATTTAATATTTGAACAACATAATTATTTATCTTATCATCAATAAGGTTATTATTCAAATATTTAATTTTTATTTGATGTAACAAATCATTATATAAATCTTGATATTTAGATTTATCAATTTTTTTAATGCTATTAATATTTTCAAATATACTACTCATTTCATTTATTTCATAATCAATTTTTGTATTTTCAATATATTCAATTTGCTCCAATTTTTCATACAATTCTAAAGCTAAATGATAAGATTTTATATCTTCTTGGCTTTCATATTTTGCCATATACTTTTCTAAATCATCAATAGAATAATTATTAATATTATTCATTTTTAAAAATTTACATACTTCTGAATTTAAAATATAATCTTTTAAAGATATTTTATTTAATCTTATTGTACTCTCCAATTGGTATAAATCATTTGAAAGCTCAACAAGTTCATATGCTCCTGTAATAAAGGAATACATCAAATCATTATATTTTTTATCATAGTTCTGTTTCTCAGTAAAAATTTCTAATATACTAGTAGCTACATTCTCAACATAATTCATTAATAAGCTCCCTTATTTAAAAATAAAATACATCAAAATAGTTAGCATACTAACAGCAAAACCTAATGCCAAAAACAAAATAATAACATTAGCATACCCTTTATTTGCTGAAGAAACATTTGAATTTGTTTTTGTTAATGTTTTCGATAATTCTAAACTTTTTTGTTGATGTTTCTGCTGTGCAATTGATTGATTTTTAACTCTTATCTGCTGCGCTATTTGAATTTCTGTTTGGCTCCTTTGATCAAAAGGCTTTTTTTGAACACCATGTATAGTTTTAGTTGAGTGAAAATCAGATAATGTCCTTTCTTCATTATTATGTTCCATATTTTGAAAAGACATATCTTTTTTATCGATTAATGGTTTTTTTACATCAAATGAATCATATTTTTCAAGTTCTGTTTTTTTAGAAAGCATACCATCAATACTTAAATCTTTACCATTAATTGATTTGGACATTTTCATATTTTTTTTATAATGTTCTAATAAGTCATATGCTTTTGAATAATCTATAAAATTATATTTTTTAGTTTTTTTAAATGGTCCCATCAATCCAGGAAAATTATATTTCATATACTTAGTATAAAATTCACATTCCATTGCATCTTCTAAATTAGAAAAAAACGAAAATGCATTCGGTGATACTGAATCCAATATTTCTTTTATTTCTTCATGACTTTTTGAAAAAGAAATTCTGTTTATAATATTTTCACCAAATATTTTTTCTAATTCATATGCTATTTTTGTTTCCTTAGGATATCCACAAGAAGACGTTAATAATCCATATTTCTGCGCTAATTGTCTTGTTTTTAATTCATTTATACCTTCTCTAATAGCACTTCCTCCACCACTACCACAAAAATGTAAAGTTTCATGAAGCAATATTTCCTTAAAATACTCTTCAGGTGTTAATCCTTTCAAAAAAACATGTTTTATATAAAAGATAAATGTATTGTCATTTATTATCATGTTATCCCTAGAACAAGTTTTATGATTTTTTACCATCCCAAATCCAGGTATTTTTTTTAAAGTTCCTAATACTTTAAATGCATCCAAAGGAAAATAGAAATTTTTATTTTTTACAAACAAGGAAATTGTACCAGTTTCTTCTATATGTACCAGTTTATCAAGATCGTAATTAACAGGTAAATCAACAAGATTTGGATATTCATTCCTAATAACATTAATCAGCTTTTCTATTTCAGATACCAAATTTTTTTTTATATCACTTACATTCATTATATCATCCTCTATAATCATATTTTATATAAATATAATATCATAAAAAATAAAAACAATCTACAATCATTGTAAAATGTAAAAAAAAATCAATCATTATGATTGACTCTTTATCATTAATGGTGCCTAAGACCGGACTTGAACCGGTATGAGGTTTAACCCTCGCAGGATTTTAAGTCCTGTGCGTCTACCTATTCCGCCACTCAGGCATAAAAAATGGTGTCCCGTTGGAGATTCGAACTCCAGACCCTTTGATTAAAAGTCAAATGCTCTACCGACTGAGCTAACGG
>CAKPJE010000125.1 GCA_934162555.1 uncultured Bacilli bacterium
CAAGAGAATTTTACCAATGTGATGTAGATGTTGTTGGAATAGATGGAAGATTAATTGAAACAGAACAAATAATAATGGCAATCGAAATATTTAAAAAACTTGGAATTGATATAAATGTTTTATATAACAATCGTAAATTAATGAATGGTTTACTAATTGAAGCAGGAATCGAAAACCCAACATTTGGTGTAATAGGTATATTAGACAAACTAGATAAAGTAGATAGAATTGAAATATATAAAATGTTTGAAGAACAAAATATTGATAAAAAAATAATAGACAATATATTTAGTATTTTTGGTAAAACACTAGACGAATATAATACATTATATAATAATACCAGTAACACTTTATTAAAAGAAGGTTTAGAAGAACTAAATGAAGTAACAAATTATCTAAAAAAATTAAATTATGAAAACAATATAACATTTGATTCATACTTATCAAGAGGACTTGAAATATATACTGGAATAGTATTTGAATTTAGAGATAAATTAAAACGTATAAATGGATCCCTAGGAGCTGGTGGAAGATATGATAAAATAATTACTAATTTTATAAATGATGGAAATACTTACCCAGCAGTTGGACTATCTTTTGGTTTAGAACCAATATATGTAATACTTAAAAATGAAGAAAATAAAGAAATGATAGATTACTATATAATACCTATGGATACAGAAACTGAATGTTTAATTCTTGCTCAAAAATTAAGAAATAAGAATAAAAAAGTTTTAATTGAAATGAATAAAAGAAAAATTAAAAAGAGCTTTGATTATGCAAATAAAGAAAATATACCATATGTTATTGTAGTCGGCGAAAATGAAGTAAAAGAAAATAAAATAACAATAAAAAATATGAAAGAAAGTTCACAAGAAATGATAGATATAGATGAATTTGTTAGGAGGATATGATGAAAAAATTAACAATAGGGCTATTTAATGATTCCTTTTTCCCAATGGCAGATGGAGTTATAATGGTTGTAGATAACTATGCAAGGGTATTATCTGAATATGCTAATGTCATAGTATTCGTGCCAAGATATACAGGAAAAGAATATGATGATTCACGTTTCCCATATAAAGTAGTTAGGTGTCATTCTTTGAAAGTACCATTTTTAGATTATTCACTACCAATACCTAAACTTGATCGTAAATTTGAAAAAGAATTAGATAAATATAAACTTGATATTGTCCATATTCATTCACCATTTACGATGGGAGAAGTGGGACTTAAATATGCTAAAAAACATCATATACCTTGTATTGCAACAATGCACAGTCAATTTAAACAAGATTTTGAAAAAGCGGTTAAATCAGAATTTTTAGCAAAAAAATTAAATGATAAATTAATTAGATTATTTAATAAATGTGATGAATGTTGGGCTGTAAATAAAGAAGTTGCCCGTATATACTATGAAGAATATAAGTATAAATGTATGCCAAGAGTAATGAATAATGCAACTGAAATGGAACCAGTAGCTGATGTTAAGAAAGCCCATGAGTTTATTAACAAAAAATACAATATTAAAAAAGATGAAAAAGTATTCTTATTTGTTGGTAGAATAAATACTCTTAAAAATATTCTATTTATAGCAGATTGTTTAAAAGCGGTTAAAGAAAAAGCACCTAAATTAAAATTCAAAATGTTGTATGTAGGAGCAGGGCAAGATGAAGAAAAACTTATGGATAAAATTGCAGAATGCCATTTAGAAAATGATGCTATTTTATGTGGTAAGGTAACAAATAGAAAAGAACTAGCTTATTATTATAGTAGGGCAGATTTATTCCTTTTCCCATCAGTATATGATGCATCATCTATTGTTCAAATAGAAGCAGCATCACAAAAGACACCGGCAGTATTTTTAAAAAATACCGCAACAGCTGCTACGGTTACGGATAATGTTAATGGCTTTTTATCAGATTACACAGTTGGTGCTTATTCAGATAAAATAATTGAAGTAATGAATAATAAAGAATTATATGAAAAAGTATCACAAAATGCTTATATAGATCTTTATAAAACATGGAAACAAATGGTTGATAAAGCTTATGAATTATATAAAGAATTTATAGAAAAAAAATGTAATTAATCTTACATTTTTTTAGTATTATTATAATTTGTATTATTGGTGCATTTTTTATTA
>CAKPJE010000126.1 GCA_934162555.1 uncultured Bacilli bacterium
GATATAAAGGGTGTATAGTACTTGACATAATATCATTACTAATGCCATTTGTAAATGTTATATACGCATCAATAAAATACTTTCAAACAACAATTACAACAGATACAAGATATATATTTACAAGAAGTGATAAACTAGAACCATTTAAAGAAACAATCAAAAATAAAAAAATAAATGAAGAAAAAGATAAATTATTTTATTTTCCAACAATAGAAAAAGAAGAAGACTTTAAAATAAAATACAATGAAATAAGTAAAAAAGAATATAAAACAGCTCAAAAAATGGTAACAATAGATGACTACATAGATGAAATAATGATGAATATTGATTTAAACAAAGAAACTAAACTAGAATTACTAAAACAAATGCGAAAACAAATGTATTTAACAAATCAAATCAAAACAAATCCAAACAAAATACTCAAAATGTCTAAAAACAAATAGACATTTTTTTCATCCTTTGTTAAAATATATATTATAACGGAGGAAAACATGAAAGATACAATAATAAAAGAAATATGTGAAATACTAAACATAAAAAAAGAACAAGTAGAAAACACACTAAAACTATTAGAAGAAGGTGCGACCGTACCATTTATTGCCCGTTACCGTAAAGAAAAAACAGGTGCATTAAATGAAGATGAAATAAGAAAAATAAACGAATACTACGAATATCAAGTAAATCTATTCAAAAGAAAAGAAGATGTTATAAGACTAATAGAAGAAAAAGGATTATTAACAGAAGACTTAAAAAATGAAATTTTAAAAGCCGAAAAACTAATAGAAGTAGAAGATTTATATAGACCATTCAAAGAAAAGAAAAAAACAAAAGCAACCGATGCAATAAATAACGGATTAGAGCCACTTGCAAAAATTATAATGAGTTTTCCCACAAAAGGAAATATTGATGATATAGTAAACAAATACCTAAACGAAAAAGTAAAAACCAAAGAAGAAGCATTAGAAGGAGCATCATACATAATAGCAGAATGGATAAGTGATAAGGCTTACTATAGAAAAGGAATAAGAAGTTTTACATACAATAACGGAATAATTGAAACCAAAATCAAAAAAAATGCAATCGATGAAAATAAAACATATGAAATGTATTATGATTACAAAGAAAAAGTAAAAGAAATAAAACCCCATAGAGTACTAGCAATCAATAGAGCAGAAAAAGAAAATATCATAAATGTAAGTATAGAAATAGAAGAAGAAAAAATAATAGAATATCTAAACAAAAAAATAATCAAAAATGAAAACAGTTATACAACAGAAATTGTAAAAAAATCTATTTTAGATGCCTATAAAAGATTAATAATACCATCAATCGAAAGAGAAATAAGAGCTGAATTAACCGAAAAAGCATCAGATATAGCAATAACAAATTTTGGAAAAAATCTCGAAAAACTATTACTAACACCACCACTAAAAGAAAAATGGGTAATGGGTTTAGATCCAGCATTCAGAACAGGGTGCAAACTAGCAGTAATAGATCCAACAGGAAAACTAGTCGAAATTGCTAAAATATATCCACATGAACCAGTAAAAAAATATGAAGAAGCAAAAAAAATCATAAAAAGTTTATTAGACAAATACAAAATTGAAATAATAGCAATCGGTAACGGTACAGCATCAAGAGAAAGTGAAGCCTTTATAGCAGATGTATTAAAAGAATACAAAAATGTAAATTACATAATTGTAAGTGAAGCAGGAGCTTCCGTTTATAGTGCTTCCCCTCTAGCAAAACAAGAATTCCCAGACTTACAAGTCGAAGAAAGAAGTGCCGTAAGTATCGGAAGAAGATTACAAGATCCTCTAGCAGAACTAGTTAAAATTACTCCAGAAAGTATAGGTGTCGGATTATATCAACATGATTTACCAAATAAAAAACTATCAGAAACACTAGACTTTACAGTTGAAAAAGCCGTAAATATGGTAGGGGTAAACATAAATACAGCATCACCATTCTTACTAAAATATATATCAGGATTAACAAAAACATCAATTGACAAAATAATAAAATATAGAGAAACAAATATGTTTAAAACAAGAGAAGAATTAATAAATAAAAAAATATTAACACCCA
>CAKPJE010000127.1 GCA_934162555.1 uncultured Bacilli bacterium
CATAAACCCAAGTTTTATCCAGATCAAATAATTCACTGGAGTATAATGAATATACTAGAACCATATTTCATGAAAGGAATGTATCATTATTCATGTGCCTCAATAAAAGGAAGAGGAATATATTATGGATCAAAATATCTAAAAAAAATATTAAACTCCGATAGAAAAAATACTAAATATTGTTTGAAGTTAGATATAAAAAAATATTATCCAAGTATTGATAAAGAAATACTAAAAAGTAAATTTAAAAACATATTTAAAGATAAAGAATTATTATGGCTATTAAATATAATAGTTGACTCTGAAGAAAACATACCAATAGGATTCTATACATCACAATGGTTTGCCAATTTTTTCTTAACCGACTTAGATCATTACATAAAAGAAAAATTAAGAATAAAGTGTTATATTAGATATTTAGACGATATGATATTATTTGGAAATAATAAAAAAAAATTACATAGTGCAAGAATATTAATAGAAGAATATTTAAACAAAGAAAATTTAAAACTAAAAGAAAACTATAGTCTATTTAAAGTAGACAGTAGATGTATTGATTTTTTAGGATATAGATTCTATAGAGGATATATAACATTAAGAAGAGGAATCTTTTTAAAAATAAAAAGAAAAGCCAAAAGAATATATAAAAAAGGTTATATAAACATTCATAATGCTTACAGTATGATAAGCTATAACGGATGGATAATACATTCAAACTATTATAATTACTATAATAAAAATATAAAACCATATATTGATATAGAAAAATGTAAAAAAATAATAAGCTTACATGATAAAAATAAAATCAAAAATTTTCAACAAATTAACACTTAAGTATTGACAGTGCTAATAAAAGTGATATAATTATATTAGCACAAAAGGAAAAAGAGTGCTAAAAAGTTGTATACTAACGTAGATAACTGAATATAATAACTAGAGGTGATAAGTTTGATAACCGAAAGACAAATCAGTTTACTTAAAATAATTGTTGAAGAGTATATTAAAACTGCTAGACCAGTAGGATCTAAAGCAATATGTGAAAAATTAAAATGCTCAAGTGCTACAGTAAGAAATGAAATGAGTGTCTTAGAAGAATTAGGCTATCTCGAAAAAACACATACATCATCAGGAAGAATACCAAGCGATAGCGGCTACAGATATTATGTTGACCACATTATGGTACCAAAAGAATTAAACGGTGATGAAATGCTAAAACTACAAACAATATTTAAAAATAATAGTTTGATGTTAAATGACGTAGTTTTAAGAAGCATGGAAATTATTTCAGAATTAACAAATTACACAGCAATTGTTTTAGGAAGTTCGTCAAAAGAAAATTTATTAAGCAGAATGGAAGTAGTACCACTTGCTGATAATAAGTTCCTAGCAATAGTAATAACAGATAAAGGACACGTTGAACATAGAAATATGTGCATGAACGAGAATATAAGCTTAGATGAAATAAGAAAAACAGTAGAATTAATAAACAGATTAATTGTTGGAACACCAATTGATGAAATATGCACTAAACTTGAATTTGAAGTAAAACCAATAATCGGAACATATATCAAACAACATGATGCCATATACAATGCCTTCTATAATGCCTTAAATGACTTTAAAGAAGAAGCAAGTGTAAAAGTATCAGGAGCTAGTAACATTCTTATGCAACCAGAATTTAGTAATGCCGATAAAATAAGAGAAATAGTAAGTAAGTTTGAAGACAAAAGCCTTGTAAGCAGTATTAAAGAAGAAGAAAGTGGCGTTAATATTTATATAGGAAGTGAAAATACACTCGATGATGATGTAGCAATAATAAAAACAAAATATTCCGTAAATGGTGAAGAAGGAACAATAGCCTTAATAGGTCCAAAAAGAATGGAATACGGTAGAGCAACAGCACTTCTTAATTACATAAAGAAAAACATAGAGAGGTAAATATGAAAAAAGAAAAAAATAAAAAAACTTGTGCATGCGATGAAAAATGTGAATGCGGATGCAACGAAGAAAAAAATTGTACATGTGAAGAAAAATGTTCTTGT
>CAKPJE010000128.1 GCA_934162555.1 uncultured Bacilli bacterium
AAAAAACTCCTACTTTCCCCTTTAATTATAAGGATTTGTAAGAGTTTTTATATAGCACAACTGTCAAACTCAAGATTTTATATGATATCATAATTTTAAAGTTTTGCAAACACCTAGACAAATATTATAAACATTATTTACATAATAAAATAAACTATTAATAGATAGGAGGATTACATATGTATTATTATGGATGTAATAGTGGTTACACTCCTTATACAGGATGCAACCAAGGATACGGCTACGGAACTGGCTATGGTGCTGCTATTGTACTTGTTTTATTTATTTTACTAGTTATTATAATTGGTGCTAGAGCATTTGGCCCAGGACCTAATAACTAAAAAAGGCTCTGCTTTTGCAGAGTTTTTAATATATTTTTTTATTTGAATTTAATTTTTTTAGTACCTTATTTTGATTTATATTTACTACTTCAGTTCCATTATATTGAGCTTCTATTATTTCATCTCTTATAACATAATCAGTGATTATACTTAATCCTTTAGCGCCTTTATTTAATTTATAAGCTGAATGAGCAAGTAGTTCATATGCTTTTTTAGATACATTTAATCTTGTTCCTTGAGCATATAATATATTTCTATATTCATTAATAGGACTTATTTCTGATTTTTTTAATATTTCTACCAAATTTTCTTCAGTTAAATTATTCATATCAATTATTTCACAATTAGCATCTACTAACATTTCTCTTAAGTTATTGATAATTTTTTGTTTTTCTTTTTCAGCATCTGTTCCAATTCCCATCATATATGGCATATCAATGTCTTTTTCTAAATCTAATGCGACAATATAATTTATATTACTTGGATCAAATAGTATAGTTTGTTCTTCTGTTACTTGAATTGGGAATGGTGATTTTTTCTTAAATATTTTTGATATTATTTCTACTAATATATCGCCATCTATTTTAGCTATTTTTTCGATTCCTTTATTTATTCCATCTATAAATATTATAGATGGTCCGTTATAATCATTCATTTTTGTGCTTTTTAAAAAAAGTGTAAGATAAGCTTGGCTTAATGTATCACCATCATAATTTTCTACTTTTGCATATGGTGACGAAAGTTCACGAGCAAGTAAATCAATAATTTTACTTTTACCTACTCCTCTAGATCCTAATAAAACTATATTTTTAGGATTTTCTAAATATTCATTGTTTATTATTGTTGATGTAATCCTTTTTATGGCATACGTTTGAAACATTATTTTCTTTTCTAATATTTCTACTAGTTCTTTTATTGTATAATCTTTATAAACAAATTCCGTTATTTTTTTATTTGAATAATCAATTTCTATTTCTCTCTCTTCTTCAAATTTTTCTTTTTCTTCTTTGTTTATATTATCATTTTCAATATAAATAACTTCATTATTTGCTTGATTAACTATTTCTTTTATTAATTCTTTTTCACTATAAGCTTCACCATTTAAACTCTTTTTAAATTCATCAACTGATATTACATCAACATAACATGTTTCATTATTTTGATAATTAGTTTTTGAAATATGTTTAATTTTTTCATCTTCAATGATTATTTCTAAATCATTCATTTGACCAATTGAAGCTCTTTTAGGCATTAGTATTTTTATTCCCTTTTTTTCTATATCTACTATAATGTATTCTACAAAAGCAACTTCCATAGTTTTCCTCCTAAAACAAGTGTATCATAATATATTGATTTAAACAAGATTTATTAATGCTACATACCTAAAAAAATCAAGATTGCTCTTGATTTTGGATCTTTTTGATGTTTTCAATTGATAAACCAGATACTCTTGAGATAATATCATAAGGTAATTTTTCTTTTAACATATTTTTAACTGTTAAAACATTGTTTTCTCTTTTACCTTTAGCCATTTCTTGAGCACTTATTTCTTTTCTAACTTTAGTTGTTATCTCTTTTCTAAGTTCCCTAGCCATTTTTCTTTTTTCAATCTTTAATTCTTCATAGT
>CAKPJE010000129.1 GCA_934162555.1 uncultured Bacilli bacterium
TTTGTTAAAAAAGCACTATCATTCATACATTCATAAAGTAAATTGAAATGTTCATTTGGAATAGATAATAATAATTCAATATCTAATTCGTATGATGAATGTAAATAAAAGGCAGGATTCATTAGTAGTGAAACTATATGTAGTGCAATATCATCTGGAGCTTTTTTGATTATTTCAATACTACGTAAATATTTATATTCTTCTAGTTCTTTTAATCTATTATATTTTATCCTATTTCTCATATCTTCTTCACGATGATTAGAATACGTATTAGCAGGATATACGGCATTATCAGAGATATGTAATGTTTTTGTATACATATGTTTATGTATATAGTTATAACGATATGTATCAAAAATTTCATCATTATAACAATCTTCTTGATATTTCTCACTAGGATTAAAAATGTAATAATAAAGCGCTAAGGCATTTATTAAACTTTTAGCAGAACATATAGTATCAATTTCCATTCTATAATTTTTAGATTTTACAATAACTTCATCAGTCATCATATTGTATAACATAATATCTAATTCAGGATGTTCAGTTAATAACTTCATGTTTTCACGATGATATTTATCTTTTAATGAAACTTTATTTATTGCTAAGTTATTTAGTCCACTTTCATAATAAGAGTCATTTATATGTAAACATTTACTACCAGTTTCCGCAATCAATCGCATATCTTTTTGATGATATGGGCTATTAATTGAATCTTTGTTACAAGCAACAATAGTTAAGGCTTCTTCAACTTCAAAACTACGATTAAACTCATCTCCACAAGCATCTTCATATTTACAAACATCTTTTGCTTCTATTATAAGTTTCATGTCTTCTTGATGATATGGACTAGTATTAAAATCTTTACTTTCTAATGCATTTAAGATACATTTTACTGATTCTGCTCTAGATAACATATCAATATCTTCATAATAATATTTGCTATCAATAAAGCTTTTATTTACTAATGCACTTTTTAATAAATGTATATAACCATCAGCATTTTGAATCTTAGAAATAGCTTCAATTCTTTTAATATAATCTTCTTTTGATTGCTCAACAAATATATCAGGTTTAAAAAACTTTGGAATAGTAACATCTTTTGTAACTTTTAAAGAATAATCTTCCTTAGAAAATGCTGCAACACCAACATTTGGTGCTAAAAAGCAAGTAGAAGAAGCAAACGTATATCCATTATGTTTTATCCACCCACTATTCCCATAACAATTCAGTGGCGTTGAAATTCCAGTTCCAATTGTAATAGCGCCTAATTCTATTAAATTAATAAGAGCATACCTACCACCAGAAAACACTCTATAATCAGTTAAACAAATAAGCTTTTTATTACAATTTTCTAAAAAATCCATTAAACATTTATTAATAGCTGAATTGCCTCCAGTATTACCTCTAATATCAACAATTATAGTATCAATCGATGATAAATCTAACCGTTTCAATTCTTCTACCATATTTTCAATTTTTTCCTTAAATCTATTTTGAACAGAAGAATGAGTAATAACAAGCTTATTACCGGAAATATTAAAAGTACCAGGATTACCAAATAAATATTTTTCTGCATCAAACATTTCGCTTTCCAAATATTGTTCATCCTTTTTGAATTTTTTTACATATATATTACCATTACTATCTTTAAAATTCATAATTAATATATTTGCACCTCTTAATGAAGGCAAACTAAACAACCTTTGTTTATTAAATAATGCTTTTTCAATTTCATATTTTCTTTTTCCTTCAGTTCCATAAGCAATTACATCATCTAATTCATCTATAATAACATCAATTAAAACACCATTAATAGAAACTAAATTTAGCCCCTTCAAATCATCAGGAAAATTAACTATAATCTCTTTGCCAAACATTTTAAAATTAATAGGTATTCTTTGCATAACACTATACTGTGTATGAG
>CAKPJE010000130.1 GCA_934162555.1 uncultured Bacilli bacterium
TTCATTTTGATAGATTATTTTTATATTTACTGATTTTTTTCAACTAAAATAATATTCATTTTTTTCATCTTCATAAAATTTTTCTTCTGCTTGATCACATGTTTTGGTATTATCAATTATTTTAAATTTTGCTTTAGAGTTTTTCATAAAGTAGGTTCCTACTTTGTTATCTACAGCTTTATAAAATAATCCATAATATGTATTATTTTTATTTATCATAAATATTGGTTTATTTATTTTATTTATACATATTATATCGGTTAAAAACATTATTAACCATAATACTATAATTATAAATATAATTTGCGCTATCATTTTTATTTTTCTTTTTTGTTTTTCGATAATTTCTTTATTGTTTGTATATAGATTATAGTAATAAACATTGTCATAATATTTTTTACAATTTCTTTTTAAATACTCTTCATATATTGGTTCATTATCTTTTTCACAATCTTTATAATTTAATTTTAGTAATTCTTTTTTTATATTTTCAATAAATTTTAATTCTTGTTTTGAATACTCTTCTTTATTTTCATTTAATATTTCAAATGATTCTGGGTAAAAATACAAACTTCTTAACACTGCTTCAAAGTCATGTTCATGGATTGTTTTATTTTTTACTGAATAATGATATGTAGGAGTCCAAATAGTTGATGAAAATAAAGTACTATAGTTTTGGTATTTAAATATATTATTGTTTTCTTTATAGTAGATATTATTTTTGTTTTTAAATATAATTGATTTATTGTTATATTTTTTTATTAGATATTTATTTTTTATTTTGTAATATAATATTTTAAATGGTTTTAAAATATCATATATAATGTCTTCTATTATTATTTTATTTTTTTCAGTTTTCTTCATATTTACCTCGTAATTTTATTGCATCTTCTAAGCTTGTACTTGCTCCTGTTACAAGCCCTATTTTTCCTTTTAGTTTTATGTTAAATTCATCTACATTATCTACTAAGTAAGTATTTTTACATTTTGATACTTCTAATAGTTTTTTTGTGTTTGAACTTTTTTTTGATCCAATTATTAATAGATTATCTACTTTTTTTGATATTTCGATTACTTCTTCTTCTCTTTTTTTAGTAGCATTACAAATAGTATTATATACTAATATACTGGGATATTTATTTTCTAAATAATTTTTAATTTTTTCAAATTTTTCCTGGCTTATTGTTGTTTGACATAATAGGGCAAGTTTTTTATTTTGTGGTATTATAATATCATCTATATTTTCTACTATTATACCTTTACAATAACTTATGGTACCAATTGATTCTGGATGATCAGGTTTACCACATAGTATTATATAGTAACCTTTTTCATTTAATTCTTGTACTTTTTTATGAATACTTAATACATTTGGACATGTTAAATCATGTACTATTAAATTTTTGTTTTTTGCTTTTTCATATATTTCTTTACTTACTCCATGAGCCCTAAAGATTATATGGGAATTATTTGGTACTTCAGATAGGTCATCGACAAATATTATCCCTTTATTTTCTAATTTTTTGACTACATTTTCATTATGGACAAGCATTCCTAAGGCATATACTTTTTTGTGTTTTTCTAATATTTCAATTGTTTTGTTTACTGAATTACAAACACCTTTACAAAATCCAATATATTTACCCGTTATTATCATAAATACTACCTCTAATTACATTATACATTGTTTTAATTAATTGTTCAAATATATATTGAAAAAGATAAGTATTTCTACTTATCTCTTAATTTAGCATTAAATTTTTCTGTAACTTTATCTATTATATTTCTAAATACTACATTTACTTCTTCATCATTCACATACCACATATTTCTATTAAGATAGTCAAACACACCATTTGTATGTCTACAT
>CAKPJE010000131.1 GCA_934162555.1 uncultured Bacilli bacterium
GATTTAGCGATAGAAGAAAAAATAGAAAATAAAGAAAATGTCATAATTAAATCCCAAATTCATGAGAATATAAAGGTAACGAATGTTAAAGTTTTAAAAGAAATAGAAGAAATTAATAAGAAACCTGGTAGTTATGTTACAATTGAATTTGAAGATGCAACTGATTATGATAATAATAAAAAAATCGAAAAAATTTTTATAAAAGAATTAAAAAAAATGGTTAAAAATGCATCTAATATTTTAATAGTTGGTTTAGGTAATAAAAATTGTACTCCTGATTCTATTGGACCATTGGTTACAGATAACATTATTGTTACTAATCATTTATATGAACTTGGACTTCTTGATGAGGGCTTTAAAAGAACTTCTATAGTTACTCCAGGTGTAAAGGGAAGTACTGGCTTAGAAACAAGTGCGATTATTAGGGGAATTATAAATGTACTCAAGCCTGATCTTGTTATTGCAATTGATAGTTTAGCAAGTTCTAGTTTAGACCATGTTAATAAAACTATCCAAATTACAGATGCAGGTGTCGCACCAGGTAGTGGAGTTGGTAATAAAAGAGAAGAATTATCTATTGATACTTTAGGTGTTCCGGTTATAGGTATTGGCACGCCAACTGTTGTTGATGCTGCAACAATTGTAAATGACACTATTGAATATATGTATAAGCATTATGCCTACAATAAAAAAAATTATAATAATCCCATTAATAAATTAGTTGTTAATCCTAATTATTTAAAGGAAAATGTTGAGATTACAAAAGAAGATAAGAGTTTACTTCTTGGTATTGTTGGTACTTTATTACCTGGTGAAACAAAGGAATTAATTTATGAGGTTTTATCTCCTATTGGTTATAATTTAATGGTTACTCCTAAGGAAATTGATTTTGAGGTAAAAAAAATAAGTGAACTTATAGCAAATGGTATAAATAATGCTTTAAATGAAAATGTTACTCATTTGTGACATTTTTTTTATATACTGTTTAATATAATATATATGGTGATATTGTGGATAAAATTAAAAAGGTAGATATTTTATATTATATAGTTAAAAATATGTTTATTTGTTTTTTAGTTATTTTTTTAGGTATTTATATATCTATTTCAAATGGTACTAGTAATTATAAGGCTTATAAGAAAACAGAACTAACTAAAGATGCTATTACTAGATTTGAAAATGATGTAAAAAACGGTAAAAATATTAATTTAGAAAATTATATTGATATTAATGATAATGTGGCTTCAAACAAAGTTTCTAAAGCAGGAACATATTTATCTGATAAGATAACTGTGCTTGCAAAGGATTCTATAAAATTAATTGGACATATTTTTAAATCGATTTTTGGAGAATGATGTATTGACATAATGTTCATATAATGTATAATGTACATCGTTTGAGGTGAAGTATGAATAATAGTGTTTTAAAATATATGTTAAGTAATGAACCAACCAAAACGTTATCTATTAATGGCTATAAAATAAGGACATTTATTAAACCATTTATATATAATATTTTAAAAATGAGTAATAAATTAAAATTAGTTGTTGATAAAAAAGAATTTCATGGTAACTCTAGACCTGTTATCTATGTTGCTTCTCATGGATTTAAGGATGATGTATTAAATACCGTTTTAACAGTTAAAGATAATGTGTATATTGTTTTTGGCAATATTGATTTATTCTTTAATACTATTGATGGCCTCTTCTTGTGGTTGTATGGGTGCCAATTAGTTGATAGATATGACAAAACATCAAGAAATGCTATGAAGAAAAAAATGGATAGAGTTTTAAAGATTGGTGGTAATTTAGTTATCTTTGCTGAAGGTACTTGGAACTT
>CAKPJE010000132.1 GCA_934162555.1 uncultured Bacilli bacterium
GTATTTTTACCACATGCCTCTTTAAATAAAATAGGTTCATTTATATTTATTCCAAGTTCTTCTTTTACTTCTGTATAAATTCCCTCTAAACTACTTTCCGAAGATTTTGGATGACCACCAGTAAAAGCCCACTCGCCACCTTTTGCAATATTCCTTTTTTGGATTAAAAATTCATTGTTTTCATTTTGAAGCAATAATACAACCACTAAAATATAATAATTTTCAGGTACTTCTTCATCTTTAAAAATAGTTTTTCCAGTTAATTTCTTATTTACATCATACAAATCTCTTTTTTCCATACTTACATCCCATACACGAAAAAGAAAGTTTACTTTCTTTCTAATAATTTCTTAATTCCCTTTGCAATCCCATACATAATAGTTCCTCCCAAAAAGAATGATAATAAATATATAAATAAAAATACAATATATGGTACTTTAGTATAAATAATATTAAATACAGGCAACGAAGACACATGAAATGGCGATATAAAAAACATATCTAATCCTCCATCAATATTTAAATAGTATGTTCCAATATCTAGAATTAAAGCTAGTAAAACTAGTATTAAAAACACTATAAAGCCTTCTTTTATTACATCTTTATATTTTCTATTAACTGTATGTGTAGCAAGTATAAATACCCCCATTACAACCATAAAACCATGATGTTCCATAGTTTGAATATTTATTAATACTTCTTTAACAAAAACGGTATTAGGATATAACATAACTGATACTCCAGCTATTAAACCAAATGTTGCCAGAAAAGAATAACAACTTTCTTCTATTTTTTTATTCTTAGTCAATCCAGCAATTAAAGCAACATACATAGGTGAAGCACAGAATTGAAATGGGAAACCATACCACTGATATTTCCACACACCATCATCAAAAGAAAATGATAATTGTTTATATGTTTCAAATAATATCATTATAATAGATATTATTAGAACTGTTTTCTTTTTATTTGGTTTTATATATATTAATACTAATGTTGTTAATACAGTTATTATTAAGCAAACTATATGAAACCAACTATAATTAGTTGGTTTTACCATTCTAAACGATTGTAAAAAAGATATTATTTTTTCTATGTACTGCATAAAATTTTTATTTTCCTTCAGGAATAACAAATGCACATATTATATATGCAAGTATACCAGTTCCGAATGTTAAGCCAAATACAACCCATCCTAATCTAACTAAAGTTGGATCAATATTAAAGTATTCTGCCATTCCTCCACAGACACCAGCAATCATTTTTTCTTTTTTTGATCTATATAATCTTTTTGTCATTATATTCCTTCTTTCCCTAATATTATATATTAAAATATATTTAAAGTAAATATTACTTTTCTATTACTTTTTCTAAAAATATTTTTTCTTTAAACCCACCTCTTTTTATACTTTTTTGATGAACAATATTAATTATATCATCTAAATTTTTGTTTTCTATATCTGCTAAAGCTTTTATAACTTCCAACATATCAGCTAGTTCCTCGCATCTTTCACTTCCACTAGAGTTTATTACTTCGTTATATTCTTCAAACAATTTATTTTCTAATTCTTTTTTATATTCATTTGAATCAAGTATTTTAATAATTGGCTTTTCACCTTTTTGTTCTATTATTTCAGGTATTTTATCCCTTACTAATTTATTATACACTCTCTCCATAGTTCCTCCAAAATCATAACATTTTCTTAATAATTCTATTTGTTTCATTTTTTAAATCATCTTTTAATATATAATCGATAAATCCATCTTTTATATAATGATTTTTTATATGTTCTTTATCATTATCTAACATTATTATACATGGTATATTTAT
>CAKPJE010000133.1 GCA_934162555.1 uncultured Bacilli bacterium
CATATTCTTCCTCCAATTTTATTATAACAAAAAATGTAGACCGTTTTTATGTGTCTACATTTATTTTACAACTTCAAATTAATAGTGTTTCCAGTTTTTTAACGTATAATACAAAAGTTTCTGCTTTTACAATGTTTTTATACCTTAAAATAAAAGCCTAGCAAGATTAGCAATTATTCGTATCAAAATTATTTAAATTAAAAAGAGCAAATAGGCTCTCTATAATTTTTCGATAATGTCAATAAGTTTTTTATTAAATAAATTAGTATTAGATTTATATTTTTTTGGAGTAAAACTATCAATATTTGTAATTAATTTATCTAAATCATCAATATTACCAGTTAATATATATCCATCACTATAAAATTTATCTACAATTTGTTTTTGATGATCATTAACAGCTTCATGATATTCACTCATCCTAGGAAATGCAATAATCTTTTTATTATTCATTAATCCATCAAAAATACATCCAACACCACCATGAGTTATCAAAATTTCACAGTTTTCAACATACTTTTTATACTCATCAAAATTTAAATGATTTTTAATTATATAGTTTTTAGGAACATAATCACTTGAATTAGACTGAACAATTACATCATCAATAATATTATTTTTTGCAAGCTCATCTATTTTTTTTAGTAATCTATTAAAATTTTGATTACTACTACCTAAAGTAACAAAAATTTTCAATACAAACCTCCTATATATATCGCATTAGGATATAATTTAAGCATATTCTCCCATTGAACTATAAAAACATCAGCAAAATTATAAACTATCCTTCCTGCTAACGATTTAGTAGAAATATTTGCAAAAGATTCTATATATACTATCTTTTTTCCAAATAAGTGACCAATTAAACACAAAGGTATTGCGGTATGAGATCCGGTTGAAATTATAACATCAGGGGAAAAACTCAAAAATATATTTAGGCTCTTAAAACAATTATAAAATATACCGTAAACATAACTAAATTGATATCTAGTTGTAGCCATCAAATATTTAGTTTTATATTTTAAATTATTATCGCATCTTTCAGTAATCACTAAAGAATTATAATTATTAATAGTATCTTCTAATTTCAACAATTCATTTAAATGACCACCTTGACTAGAAACAAATAAACATCTTTTTTTATCATTTTTATTTAAACATTCATCAACAAAATTTCTCCACACAATTTTAACTTTATCATATGAATAATTTTGAATCTTATCAGAAATATTGAATTTATATTTTCCATCAAAATAATTACATATAGTATCAGCCATTTCAGCTAAATTACGATTTTTAATCAATATACCTGATTTATCATCAATTATTTCTTTAGCTCCTAAAGCAGAATCAAAAGCAACACAAGGTATTCCATAACTCATTGCTTCTAATAAAACTAAACCAAAAGATTCTTCTAAAGAAGTCATAACATATAATGAAGAATTAATATATACATCTTTTAACTTATCTTGAGTTAAAAAACCAGTAAATTTTATATACTTATTTAACTTATATTGACTGACCAAATTTTCTAAATTTTCTTTTTCATCTCCATCACCAACAATTGTAAGTTTAATTTTTTTATTTTTTTTATGAACTAAATCAAACACTTTAATCAAATCATCATATCCCTTTTCTTTAGATAATCTTCCAACTGAAACAATATTATAATTATTACATTTACTTTTATTTAAAGAAATATCACCAACAATTTGAGGTATATATTTAACAATCACATTTTCATTTTTAAATAATTTTTCATAATCATCATATAAATATTTACTTGCAGGAATTAAATAATTTATATTTTTCATAGATTT
>CAKPJE010000134.1 GCA_934162555.1 uncultured Bacilli bacterium
TCGTAGCTCAAGCAGGATAGAGCAATCCCCTCCTAAGGGATAGGTTGGCAGTTCGATTCTGCCCGGGGACACCATTTTAATATTATTAAAACTACTATCAAATTTGAAAGTAGTTTTCTTTTGGCTCTAGAATTTCTAGTGGGGAGTTATTTTTTACTTTTTCCTCTATTTAAAAGGTCTAGAGCCTTATTTTTTTGATTTTAAAAAGTTGTTCGTTTTTTATTGGCTGATATACATCTATTTTTTACTTTTTTGCATTTCTGACATTTTTAGTAATTCCACTTACTTTTCCATTTAATATATACATTAATCTTAATCTAAAAAATTCAAAATTTTTGTATCCATATCCAACTCTTTTTATTACTTTTATTTTATTATTTAGTCCTTCTGTAAAACCATTCGTGAATCTTTTATCTATAAATGAATTTACTATATATGGCATCCAATTTTCTATCGTTTTTGCTGCTTCATACATTTCTGGTATATCATAGCTTTTTACTGTCTCTATCCATTCTTTTAATTCTATTTCGGCATATTCATATGTACTTGAATGAATTACATCTAAAAATAACTCTTTTAGTATATATGCATAATGTAACTCCGAGCTTATATTTAATAATTCTTCTCTTAAATCATGTTTTAATATATTTACCATATGTCCATTTTTATATCTTTGAGTATATGTCCACCAATCAATTTCATTACTATATTTTCTTAATAATGTTACATTCTTTTTATTTTTTAATAGTCGATATTCTTTACTATTATATCCATATGTTTTTTGTAATCTTATTCTAACTTTATCTAGCGCATCCATAATATATCTAGTATAATGAAATCGATCTACTACGTACTTGGCTTTAGGAAAAAGTATTTGTTGTACTAGTAGATATGGTTCATACATATCTGAGACTATGTATTCCACTGAGTGCCGATTATTACAATACGTAAAATATTGTATTAGGTACTCTTTTTTTCGTTGTGGTAATATATCTAAACATTTTCTGTGAATTGGATCATTTAGTACAAATGCATATTTGCCTTCTTTTGTATCAGCTTTAAATTCATCAAATGAGATTACTTTCGGCAAATTAGTAATATGTTCTGGATAATCCTTCATGGCTATTTCTAATATTCTTCTAACTGAAAAAGATGATATATTATTACTTTCAGATATATATTTAATACTCAAATTGTAATTTAATAAATCTTTTAGAACTTTTTGTTCTAGCTTGTTTGAAATCGTTTTTCCTTTATTATTTAAATTAACATTTTCAGTAAATTTTTTATTGCAATTATGACAAATAAATCTTTTTTTAATAATATTTATTTTAGTATCTTGTTCTATAACTTTTAAATATTTTAATTCAATTGGTTTCAGTTTATCATGGATACTACTGGTATAAGTTCCACAGTTTGGACACTCTTGTTTTTTATTATTACTTTCTACATATATAACTTTGATTATTTTATTTTTTTCTTTCCTTTCATCAATTTTTAGAATTTTAAATCCTTCTAATTTTAATATTTCTTGTAATTCTTTATTCAATTTTTACTCCTCCTACTATAATAAAATTACATATAAATTATAGCATCAAAAAAAGAAGATAATTTTTCAATTATCTCCCCACTATAACACGTAGTTTTCTTATAAAAACTCCACACTAGAAATTCTACAGCGGATATTTTTGCTCCCCACTAGAAATTCTAGAGCCATTATAAACGATAAAGACAATGCTAATTAAGCATTGTCTTTACAACTTTAACCTTCAATTTCATATAAATTTTTATATTCTGGGCATTTCTTTATTAATTC
>CAKPJE010000135.1 GCA_934162555.1 uncultured Bacilli bacterium
GATTATATGTTATTTGAGATGTATAATTTAAATTCAAAACAAAGAAAAACTATCATGACTAGAGGTAAAAATAATAAATTAATTAAAAAATATAATGATTTTAAATATAAAGATTATTTTTTAATGAAAGATAAATTTGATAATAAATTCAAAAAATATTTAAAAAGAGATTTTTTAGTAATCAATGAAAATAATGAAAATGATTTTAATTTATTTATAAAAAAACATCCCATATTTTTTGGGAAACCTTTAGATGGTCAATGTGGTAAAAGAATTGAAAAAATTGATGTAAATAAATATAAAGGCAATTTATTTAAACATTTACTTGACAATAAATTATTTTTACTTGAAGAACCAATAATTCAACATGATGAAATAAATAAGCTTCATCCAAATAGTATAAATACTATTAGAATGGTAACAATTTACAATAAAGAGAAAAAAGAAGGTAAAGTTGCAGCGTGCTATTTTAGAATTGGTAATGGTAAATGTGTAGATAACTTTAATAGCGGTGGTATGGTTGTACCAGTTGATAGGGAAACAGGTACTATTCTCTACCCTGCTCAAGATAAAGCCGGCAATTTATACTATAATCATCCTTTAACTAACACACCAATTGTCGGCTACAAAATTCCATTATTTAAAGAGGGAATCAAATTAGCAGAAGAACTTTCCACTATTATTCCAGAAATGGGAGTTGTTGGTTGGGATATAGCTATTACTCCAAAGGGACCGGTTGTTGTTGAAGGAAATGAATTCCCAGGTCACGATATTTACCAACTTCCACCTCATAGAACAAATGGTATTGGTGTTCTACCAGATTTTGAAAAAATACTTGGTCATAAACTATAAAAAGAGAAACAAACGTTTCTCTTATTTTATGTTCTCTAATCTTTTTATCCTATTAGCAGTACTAGGATGGGTACTAAATAAACTATCTCTTGCTTCTTTTTTAAAAGGATCAGCTATATACATAGAAGCAGTTGTTTTGCTTGCATTTGTAACAACTGTAGGATCACTAGATATTTTTTTTAAAGCATTAATTAATCCATCTTTATTTCTAGTTATAGAAACAGCAGAACTATCTGCTAAGTATTCCCTGTTTCTAGATAAAGCAAGTTGCAACAATTTAGAGAATATTGGTGCAAGTATAATAAATACTAACCCAATTATCATAACAATTGCACTTCCTTTATTATCATCATCACTATTTCTTGTAAAAAATCCTCTCGAAATATTATCTGCAATTATAGATATTCCACCTACCATAACAGTAGCAACAGTTGAAAGTAGTATATCATAATTTTTAATATGTGATAATTCATGCGCAATTACGCCTTCTAATTCATATTTATCAAGTTTTTTTAATAACCCAGTAGTAACACATACGACAGCATGATTAGGATTTCTACCCGTTGCAAAAGCATTAGGAGAATCAGTATCCATTACATAAAGTTTTGGTTTGGGCAATCCTGCACCTAAACATAAGGCTTCTAATATTTCATTTAATTCTAAATATTCTTCTCTTGTAGCTTCTCTAGCATGATTGACTTTAATTACAATTTTATCAGAAGCATAATAAGAAATTATCGAAGTAATACTAGCAACAACAGTTGCAACTATAAATGCTAAATTAGAATCTTCACCAAATATATATGTTAAAAAATAAACAAATAAACCTATTAGGATAAAGAATAATACAACTATAAAAGAAGTTTTTACTTTATTTTGTCTTACACTTTCAAA
>CAKPJE010000136.1 GCA_934162555.1 uncultured Bacilli bacterium
CTTCAAATGTAAGTAATAAAGTCATCATCTTTGTCATAGAAGCAGGTTTTAACCTTTCGTTGGCATTTTTTTCATACAATATTTCTCCAGTTGATGCTTCTATTAAAATTGCGCTTTTGCTAGATGGAGCGAATACATCATCTGCTTTTATTACAGGAACTAGTAAAAATAAAGTTATAAATAAAAATATTATTTTTTTCATTTTATCACCAATTAAATATATGAAAAATTATATTTATATATGAAAAAAAGATAAATTAAATATCTTTTTCTAAATCTCTCATATATGAACTTTTTTCATTTCTTTTAATTAAGCTCTTTGCATCATTTAGTTTTACTATATCTTTGCCAACATATTCACTAAGTTTAGTTCTAAAAGTCCTTAAGAATTCAAGTGCACTTATATCACTATTACTATACATTTCATTTAATATGCTATCATTTTTTACAAAATCATCAAAATAATTATCTACTAAGAAAAGTTTAAGTTCATCATCAATACTCTTTTTATTTTCTTCATATGATGTTTTACGTTTAGAATATTCTAAAGTATCAATAACATAAAATTTACCATTTGCTTATAAAATATTATATATAACATCATATAATCTAATACTATTATCACTTAAAACCTTTACATCATTCATAACCCTTTGTGCTGCCCTATCAAAAGTATTTAAATTTACAAATAAAGGATTAATTTTATACAAATTTTTGGCCTTTTTATAAGGCATTGTATAGCCAACTACTTCATTCCCAATTTTAATTACATCACTTGGCCAAACAAATGAGCCATTTTTTATAAAACTAAATCTCATTAAAAATTCATCTGAATAACCAGCAATTTCATTGTCAAAGTAATCATTAAATATTTTAATGACCATATTAGTTCTTTTATTTAAATAACATGTTCCTTGACTTCCTTGACCTAAATAAATTAAATTACTTAAAAATAAATCTAAATGTTCTTTACTAAAAAACTTCATAATACCCCTCTGATGAATGTATTTTAGCATATATTTTGGGAAAGCGCAAATTTGAGTTTATTTTAATTTATAAAAATGATATAATTATATTAGATGATGTAAAGGAGATTAAATGAAAAAAAATATAATATTTATTTTTGTACTATCTATCATTATTGGTGTATTAAGTATAATATACTATAGTGGTGATAATGTGAAAGATAATCCATTAAAAAATAATTTAATTAAAACTGGTTATAATGAGGAAGAAGCAGGTAAAATACTTAATGTTTTTAGTGAGGATATAGATTGTATCCAAAATAATTATTTAACTAATATTAGTGCTTTACTAGATAATAAAGATTTTAATGCAGAAAATAAATGCGATTATATTAAATATATAACCAAAAATAATGTGAAGTATGATATTGCAATTGAAATGGTAAATGATAATTTAGAGAACGATGATTTTAGTGAAGTTTTATACAATATTAAAAATGATCCTTATTTTATAGTTAAAAATACTGATAGATATATTAATTATTCAAATAAAAATAGTAATTTAGATACTAGAAAAGTTGTATCTAGTGTAAATGCAAATATTGATTATGATTATTATACTAATATTCAAAAAGTAAATAATCAAAGTGATTTACTTGTAATTGTAAATAAATATTATGCTTTAGATGAAAATTATGTACCTGATACACTTGTTTC
>CAKPJE010000137.1 GCA_934162555.1 uncultured Bacilli bacterium
ACTATAACAAACTGTCCTTTTAAAACAATTTTATTTATTAATTCACTAATATTTCCTCTATAAACTTCCTCATATTTTTTAGATATTTCCCGGGAAATAGAAATATACCTATCCCCAAATACACTTTTTATATCTTCAAGAACTTCAATTAAACGATGTGGTGCCTCATAAAAAATCATAGTATGCTTAATTTTTTTTAAATTTTCAAGTTCTTTTATCCTCTTACTTTGTTTAGCATTTAAAAAGCCATAAAAAGAGAAAGGAAGTGGTGCAATACCTGAAGCCATTAAAGCAGGAAGTAAAGCATTAGCGCCAGGAAGTGCAACTACATTAAATCCCCTATTGCTTACTTCTCTGACAACAACATAACCAGGATCACTAATAATAGGACACCCTTGGTCACTTACAATACCAACATTTTGACCATTTTCAAGATATTCAAGTACTTTATCTATATTCTTGCGCTCATTTTGCTCATTATTAGAAATCAGTTTTTTTGAAATTTTATAATACGAAAGAAGTATACCAGTTTCCCTAGTATCTTCACAAAATAAAACATCAACACTTTTTAAAGTATCAAGTGCTCTTAAAGTAATATCATTCATATTTCCTATAGGAACAGGAATTAAATATAAAGTAGGCATATACCCCTCCTAACTAAAATAACTTTCTATTTCTTTTGTATATTTACCATTTTCATACACATATAAAGGATCCATAACTTTTAAACCTGCTTTACCATTTTTCATTCCTTCAACCAATAAAATATTAGCATTTTTGCCTTTATAGGGATAAACAAATCTTATCTTTTTAGGTTCTATATTATTTTTCCTCATATAAAACAATATTTCCATTAAATTCTCAGGACGATGAACAATAGCAAGTATCCCATTATTTTTAAGTATTTTCCTAGAAATCATTGTAACATCTTTATAATCTAAACAAAAAGAATGACGCGCGATTTTTTTAGACAAATTCTTACTTGTATTATTCCCTGTAAAATATGGTGGATTACATACAACAACATCAAAAGAATCACTTTCTAAAGACTTATAGAATTCTTTTATATCTTCGTTATATACAGTTATTTGATCATTTAATTTATTAATACTAATACTTTCTAAAGAATTTAAATAACTTTCCTTCTGTATTTCAACACCTGTAATTTTTGCTTTTGTTCGCATAGACAAAAGAATAGAAATTATACCATTTCCACATCCTATATCCATAACATTTTTAATACTTTTATTTAATGTAACAAAGTTAGCAAGTAAAACAGAATCAAGTGAAAATTTAAAACCGTCAGTATCTTGTACTATTTTTATGCCATCAAATCCTAAAACATTATTAATTGTTTTCATCAAGTTTTACCTCAATTATACTAGAACCAACTTCTACCTTTATGGTTCTAGAAAGAACATCAACACTAATTACTTTTCCAACACCTTTTTCTGTTTCATAAGATTTGCCAACATTAGGTAATCCTTTTCTTTTACTAGAATATACATCATCCTCATATTTTAAACAGCATAAAAGCCTTCCACAAACACCATTAATTTTTGTTGGATTAAGTGCTATATTTTGATTTTTGGCCATATTAATAGAAACAGAATCAAATTCTTTTAAAAATCTAGCACAGCAAAGTTCGCCACCACAAATGCCAATTCCACCAATACATCC
>CAKPJE010000138.1 GCA_934162555.1 uncultured Bacilli bacterium
AGATGATTAAATAGTATATAATGTATATGAGGTGTAAGATATGTATAGAAAAAAATCTGATGGTTTTATGTATATAGTTGCAAGTTTTATGGTAACATTCGTGCTTGTTTTTATGGCTGGTACAACTTATTGTAGAGTTCAAGAAGAGCCTGTTGAAGAAGTGAAAAAAGAAGTTAAAATGGTTGCTAAAATAGAAGGTTGGAATAAAAATAATAAAGACTTTAACATAGAAGATAAAAAAGTTGAAATAAATATTGATGCAACTGGAAGTACTACTGATGTTAAGTATAAAGTAAAGGTAACAAACATCCCAGAAGGCGTTAAATTATATAAAGATGAAAACTATTTTTATGAGCTTACTAATGAATTTGATGGAGTTATTGATTATAAAGAAACAATGAAAGAACAAATAGTATTTTACATCGAAAATTTAAATCAAAATGCTCCTGAAATAGGGGACGAAAATACTAGCGAAGTTGAAACAATACCCCAAACAATAAATGTAAAGTTGGAATTCGAAAAAAGTTGACAAATAAAAAGTATTTTTATATACTAGATATTGTCCCTCGGACACAAAGGAGTATATATGAGTACTGAAATAGAAACCCTGATTAGTATTTATACAATTGATCAAGGAAAAATAAAAATTTTATTAATTAAAAATGCAGAAGAACCATACAAAGGTTATTGGCGCTTACCAGGAAGTTTTTTAAAACCAACCGAATCACTTGAAAACAATATAACTGATGTTGTCTATGATGAATTAGGTTTTACTAATTTAAATATTGAACAAAGTCATACATTCAGTGATGCAAATAGAATTGCTGACAAAAGAGTCATAGCTGTTAATTTTATATCAATTATTGACTATATAACAGCAAGTATTAAAAGAGTTCCTATAGAAAATGTCCAATCAGAATGGTTTTCACTTGATGAACTACCTAAACTTATGTATGATCACGAAGCAATAATTAATAATTCAATTAAATCTTTAAAACAAAAACTATCAAATTCAACTGCTTTAAAATCAATGTTCCCAAGTGATTTTACATTGCCAGAAATACAAAAAGTATATGAAAAATTATTTGGTTTAAACATTGATAGAAGAAATTTCCGCAAAAGATTTATAAAATTTGATATGATAGAAGAAACTGGTGAATATAGTGATTCTTTAAATGGAAGACCAGCAAAATTGTATAGATTTAAAGAAAATATAAAAAGCATAAATTTATTTTAGGAGAGAATATGAATCAAAAAGGTATGACTTTAGGAGTAGAAATATTTATGATTATTTTTTTCACTCTTGCTGCTTTTTTATCAGTATATATTTTAGTCAAATCATTTACAGGTAAATATGTTGTAAATGAAAATAAACCAAGTTACTATCATAAAATAGAACTAGAATTAGAAAATGCTGCTAAAAAATATATTGAAAAAAATGAAACAGGTGAAAAAATAGTCATTAGTTCAAAAACACTAAGAGAAGTAGGGTATTATACAAACAAATGTGATGGTTATGTAATAATAGAAAAAGTATTAT